>CAZEDA010000028.1:0-8732 GCA_964510915.1 uncultured Rhodocyclaceae bacterium
CAGCAGCTGATCGGCCGCAACAAGCTCATCATGCGCTGGCTCGCCCATCGCGGCGGCGCACTCGACTTCCGCGAACACGTGCGCCAGAACCCGGGGCAGCCCTTCCCCGTGGCGGTGGCACTGGGCGCGGACCCCGCGACGATCCTCGGGGCCGTCACCCCCGTGCCGGACACGCTGTCCGAGTACCAGTTCGCCGGACTGCTGCGCGGCGCGAAGACCGAACTGGTGCGCTGCATCGGTTCCGACCTGCAGGTGCCGGCTTCCGCCGAGATCGTGCTGGAAGGTCACATCGCCCCCGACGAGACGGCGATGGAAGGCCCCTTCGGCGATCACACGGGCTACTACAACGAGCAGGAGCGCTTCCCCGTGTTCACGGTGGACCGCATCACCTCGCGGCGCGATCCCATCTATCACTCCACCTACACCGGCAAGCCGCCGGACGAACCCGCGATCCTCGGCGTCGCGCTGAACGAGGTGTTCGTGCCGCTGCTGGTGAAGCAGTTTCCCGAGATCGTGGACTTCTATCTGCCGCCCGAAGGCTGCTCCTACCGGATGGCGGTGGTGTCCATGCGCAAGCAGTACCCGGGGCACGCGAAGCGGGTGATGTTCGGCGTCTGGTCGTTCCTGCGGCAGTTCATGTACACCAAGTTCATCGTGGTCACGGACGACGACATCGACGTGCGCGACTGGAAGGAAGTCATCTGGGCCATCACGACGCGCGTCGATCCGGCGCGCGACACGCTGCTCGTGGAGAACACGCCCATCGACTATCTCGACTTCGCCAGCCCCGTATCGGGTCTCGGTTCGAAGATGGGTCTCGATGCGACGAACAAGTGGCCCGGCGAGACCCAGCGGCCCTGGGGTACGCCCATTTCGATGGACCCGGAAGTCCGCCGTCGCGTGGATGCGATGTGGGGCGACCTGGGCCTTTGATCAGACAAAACCGACAGTCCAGGGAGGACACACCATGACCGCACCGTTCAGCGACGAGGCCCGCAAGCTGTTTGCGAAGGCGACGACCGCGAGCCTGACCGCGCAGCTCATCAAGCGGGGCTTCCGCAACCGGGCGATCGCCCATGTGACGGCCGTGAATCCGGCCACGCCCCGGCTGTGGGGGCCGGCGTACACGGTGCGCTACATCCCCGCGCGCGAGGATCTCGCGACCGGTGCTGCCATGGGCGATCCGGCCAATCCGCAGCGCCATGCCATCGAGGCGACGCCGCCCGGCCACGTGATCATCGTCGACACCCATGGCCTGGACAGCAGCGGTACGTTCGGGGACATCCTGGTCGCCCGCCTGCGGGTTCGTGGCGTGGCCGGAATCGTTTCCGATGGGCCGATGCGCGACGTGGCGGAGCTTTCCCGGATGGACTTCCCCGTGTTCGCCCGGGGCAATGCCGCGCCCCCCAGCTACGGCAGCATGATGGCCGTCGATGCCCAGGTGCCCATCGGCTGCGGCGGGGTGGCGGTCTTCCCCGGGGACATCGTGATCGGGGACGCCGATGGCGTCGTGGTGCTGCCCGTGGCGATCGCGGAAGAGGTCGCGCGGGATGCCGTCGAGCAGGATCGGCTGGAGGCCTACATCCGGCAACGTGTCGAAGGAGGTGACAGTATCGTCGGTGTGTACCCGCCAGGCGAGGCGCTGAAGGCGGCCTACCGCCAGTGGCTCGCCGACCGCGGAGAAAGCTGACCGGGCTTCGCGCCGGCCGTATGAGGAAACGCCTAGCGGCCTTCGGCACGCGCTCTGCTGCCATCGCCACAGGGCGGCACTATCCACTCGCGGCGAACTGCCATGCCGCGGCAGGGGATTGGCGCCGCAGTGCGCGGCCCCCTCTGCAACCGGGTCGCGTCATCCACGCTGGGGCCCTGGCACGTATCCGGCTCCTGGTGTCCGGGCAAGGAGGACTCTCACCATGAGTGAAAAACAACTCGCCCTGGCTGCCGCGCTCGCAGGTGTCGCGACGGTCGACCTCGGTGGCGCAGGCGCCGGCCGCTATCTCCAGACCGGTATCGGCGATGGCACAACACGCGATTCCATGGATGACGCTGCCCCGCGCGCCGCTGGCGCCAGCGACGACGCGTCCGACGATGTCTGGCGCAGGATCCTCTTCCGGCCGCCGGCAGTCTTCCCCGACCAGGAGTAGTTTTCCAGGGCGGAATCATTCGGAGGTGAGGTAGTCTGTCGGGAAACCTGACCCGACGCCTCACGCAATGCCGAATCGCCTCTCCGCGGAAACCAGCCCCTACCTGCTCCAGCACGCCGCCAACCCCGTCGACTGGTACCCCTGGGGGGAGGACGCGTTCCGCAAGGCCCGCGAGGAGGATCGGCCGATCCTCCTCTCCGTCGGCTACTCGGCCTGCCACTGGTGCCACGTGATGGCCCATGAGTCCTTCGAGGATCCGAAGGTGGCGGCCACCATGAACCGCCTGTTCGTGAACGTGAAGGTCGATCGCGAAGAGCGGCCCGACGTGGACCAGATCTACCAGAGTGCCCACCAGGCCCTCACCCAGCGCCCGGGCGGCTGGCCGCTCACGATGTTCCTCACGCCCGACGGGCGCCCCTTCTTCGGCGGAACCTACTTCCCGCCAACGCCGCGCTACAACCTCCCGGGATTCGAGACGCTCCTGGAACGTGTCGAGACCGCTTACAGGACCCAGCGCCAGGAAATCGACGCGCAGAACAGCGAACTGGTCGGGATCCTCCAGCGTGCCGGCGATTCGGCGCCCCTCGAGGCCGGTGCCGGCATGACCGGACGGCCGATCGATCAGGCGCGGTCGCGGCTGCTGCAGCTCATCGACCCGGTCCATGGCGGTCTGGGGACCGCTCCCAAGTTTCCGCATCCCTTCGAACTGGGCTTCCTGCTGCGCAGCCTGCCGCCGGACGCGCCCGAGGAGACGCTGGTGGGCGTGCACCGGACGCTGTCGCGCATGGCTCTCGGGGGCCTGCGGGATCACCTGGCAGGAGGCTTCTTCCGCTACAGCGTGGACGACCGGTGGCAGATCCCTCACTTCGAAAAGATGCTGTACGACAACGCCGCGCTGCTCCGGCTCTACGCCGATGCCTATGGCGCGCGGCCGGACCCCCTGTATCTGGAAGCGTGCGACACCACGGCGGGCTGGCTGATGGCGGAGATGCAACTGCCGGACGGCGGCTTCTGCTCCAGTCTCGACGCCGACAGCGAGGGACAGGAGGGTCGCTTCTACGTCTGGGACCGGGATGCGGTGCAGTCGCTGCTGGCGCCGCAGCAGTACCGGGCCTTCGCCGCCCGGTTCGGGCTAGATGGGCCGCCCAACTTCGAGGACAGCCACTGGCATCTGGGCGTGACGACCGACTGGGCCGACCTGGCCCGCCGGCTCGGCATCGCGGGGGAAGAAGCCCGCCGCCTCGTCGAGGAGGGCCGGCAAGCCCTTGGCGCGGCGCGCGCCGAGCGGGTGAGGCCCGGTCGCGACGACAAGGTGCTGACCAGCTGGAATGCGCTGACCATCGCCTCCATGGCGCGGGCCGGACGTCTGCTCGGCCGTCCGGCCTGGGTGGAGTCCGCCCGCCGCGCACTGGACTTCATCCGGTCGCACCTGTGGGTCGATGGCAGGCTCCTGGCGACTGCCCGCGACGGCCGGGCCCACCTGCCGGCCTACCTGGATGACCATGCCTTCCTGCTCGAAGCCCTGCTGGAAACGCTGCGGGCCGGTTTCTCCAAGGAGGATCTCGACTGGGCCTGCGTCATCGCCGATCGGCTGATCGACGGCTTCGCGGACCCCGAACGCGGCGGCTTCTGGTTCACGAGCCACGACCACGAACAACTCATCGTGCGGAGCAAGTCCATCCACGACAACGCCACGCCCTCGGGCAGCGGCGTTGCCGCGAAGGGGCTCCAGCGCCTGGGACACCTGGTGGGCGAGCCGCGCTACATCGAGGCTGCCGAGCGGACGCTGCGTGCCCACTGGGAGGTCCTCGAGCAGCAGCCGCATGCCGCGCCCAGCCTGCTGGCTGCGCTGCAGGAGTCCCTGGACCCGCCGGCCACGATGATCGTCCGGGGCGAGTCCTCGGCCGTGGCGGGGTGGATGGCACGGCTGTCGGCGCTGTACGTCCCCCATTGCCTGGCGCTGGGAATCCCGGGCGATGTCCCGGGACTGCCCCCCGCGCTGGCCAAACCCGCCGATGACGGCGTCAACGCCTGGCTTTGTCGTGGCGTTGTGTGCCTGCCGCCCATCGCCTCGCTCGACGAGGCCATCCTGGCGGCAAGGACCGGCCGGGGAGTGCCGGATGGACAATGACCACGTTTGCATTCACCGGGAAAATCCCTAGAATGCGCCAGCTTCGATCGACCGACCTGCAAGGAGAACGAATGAACATCAAGCACCTCATCGCCGCCGCCGTTGCGGGGCTCTTCGTGAATGGCGTGGCTCAGGCTGCCGACGCCGCCAAGGCCCAGGCCCTGATCAAGGGCAGCGACTGCGCCGCCTGTCATGCGGCCGAGACCAAGCTGGTCGGTCCGTCGTACAAGGAAATCGCCAAGAAGTACAAGGGCAACGCCGGCGCCATCGACACCCTGGTGAAGAAGGTCAAGGCGGGCGGTTCCGGCGTCTGGGGCGCGATCCCGATGACCCCCCACCCCAACATGAAGGACGAGGACATCAAGGTCATCGTCGACTGGATCGTCAACGGCAACTAAGTCTGACGGTTCCAGCAAAGCCGGCCCCCGGGCCGGCTTTTCTTTTTGGTGCGTCGGTTCGCGCAACTGCCAGAATTGACGGCACTTTAGTGACAGGGAATAATCCCTTGGATTCGATGCGGTCGCGCTCTGCGGCTGCTGCGCCTCGAGGTGGCCTCCACCTCATTCCGTTGATCCGCCATTTATGCGTCCAGGAGACGAAATGTCCCGCTTTCCTCTGCCCGCCCTGCGTCTGGATCTCGTTTTCGGAGCCGCCGCCGTCGCCCTAGCGCTGACCGGATGCGGCAAGCAGGAAGAGCCTCCCAAGCCCGCGGCGGAAGCGCCGGCACCCGCAGCCCCGGCGGCAGACACCGTGACGGTGAAGATCGGGCACGCAGCCCCGCTGACCGGCGCCATCGCGCACCTCGGCAAGGACAACGAGAACGGCGCCAAGCTCGCCATCGACGAGGCCAACGCCAAGGGCATCACCATCGGCGGCAAGAAGGTCACGTTCGAACTGATCAGCGAGGACGACGAAGCGAAACCGGACAAGGGCCCGATCATTGCCCAGAAGTTCGTGGACGCCAAAGTGGCCGGCGTGGTCGGACACCTGAATTCCGGGGTGACGATTCCCGCCTCTTCGGTCTACAACCAGGCCGGCATCCCGATGATCAGCGGCTCGGCGACGAACCCCCAGCTGACGGAGCAGGGCTTCCCGGTCACGTTCCGCACGGTGGGGCGTGACGACCAGCAGGGTCCCGCCGTGGCGAGCTACCTCGTCGCCGAAGGCAAGCCCAAGGTCGCGGCTGTGGTGGACGACGCCACGTCCTACGGCGAGGGCCTCGCGAACGAAGTCGAGAAGACACTGAAGGCCGCCGGTGTGAAGGTCCTGCCGCGTGAGAAGGGCACCGACAAGCAGAACGACTGGAAGGCCGTGCTCACCAAGCTGCGCGGCAAGAGCCCCGACGCTGTCTTCTTCGGCGGCATGGACGCCGCAGCGGGCCCGCTCCTCAAGCAGGCGCGGGAACTCGGCATGAAGGCCATCTTCGCGTTCGGCGATGGCGCCTGCTCCGACCAGATGAAGACCCTCGCGGGTGACGCCTCGGAAGGTCTGGTCTGCTCCCAGGCGGGCATTCCCGCCAAGGCCGCCAGCAAGGCATTCCTCGATGCCTACAAGGCCAAGTTCAATTCCGATCCCATCATCTACGCCCCGTTCACCTACGACGGCGCCAATCTGCTGATCGCTGCCATGCAGAAGGCCGACTCCGTCGACCCGGCCAAGTACCTGCCGGAACTGAAGAAGATCAGCTTCGATGGCGCGAGCGGCAAGATCGAGTTCGACGACAAGGGTGACCGCAAGGACGCCGAGATGACCATCTTCACGATGAAGGCGGGCGTGCTGGAACCCATCGCCATCATCAAGGGCGGCAAGACGATCAAGTTCGAGGACTTCATCAAGGGCGCCACGGCGGAGCAGAAGTAAGCCACTGCCCAGGCCCGAGGCTCGACTCCCGGACATTTCCTGACGAAAACGGCACCTGCGGGTGCTGTTTTCGTTTGTCGGGCAGGCTGCACCGAGCGATCAACATTTGGATATCTTTCTTCAGCAGATCATCAACGGGCTCACGCTCGGCAGCGTCTATGCGATCGTGGCGCTGGGCTACACGATGGTCTATGGCATCGTCCAGCTCATCAACTTCGCCCACGGCGAGGTCGTGATGATCGGCGCCATGGTGGCGCTGTGGGTCATCTCCTCCCTGGCCGGTGGTGCCATGCCGCCGGTGCTGATCGTGCTGGTCGGCATCCTGTGCGCCATTCCCGTCTGCATGGCGGTGGGCTACACGATGGAGCGGGTGGCCTATCGCCCGCTGCGCAGTGCGCCGCGCCTCGCGCCACTCATCACCGCGATCGGCATCTCGATCATCCTCCAGCATGTCGCAATGCTGGTATGGAGCCGCAATCCGCTGCCCTTTCCGCAGATCCTCGCGAATCCGATCTTCGAGATCGCGGGCGCGACGATCAGCGCCGTGCAGATCGCCATCATCGTGCTGTCGCTGCTGATGATGGGCGGGCTCACGCTGCTCGTGTACCGCACGAAGCTCGGGGTCGCCATGCGCGCCACGTCGGAGAATCCGCATGTGGCTGGCCTCATGGGCATCGACATCAATCGCGTGATCTCCATGACCTTCATCATCGGCGCCGGTCTCGGTGCGATGGCGGGCGTGATGGTCGGGACGTACTACGGGCAGGCGCACTACACGATGGGGGCGCTGCTCGGTCTGAAGGCTTTCTGTGCCGCGGTGCTCGGCGGCATCGGCAATCTGGCCGGCGCCATGCTGGGCGGCATGCTGCTCGGCGTGGTGGAAGCGCTCGGCACCGGTTACATCGGCGAGATCACGGACCTGTGTCACGTGAGCGGCATTTCGACGGCTCTCGCCCAGCGTTGCGCCGAAGACGGACACATGATCGTGTTCGGCAGCAACTACCAGGATGTCTTCGCGTTCATCGTGCTGATCCTCGTGCTGGTGTTCCGGCCGTCGGGACTGCTCGGCGAACGCGTGAGCGACCGGGCCTGAGGCGCGCACATGAGCGAATCCTCGTGGTTCAGGACCAAGCCCGGCATCTTCACCGGGATCGCGATCATCGCCGCGGTCCTGCTCATCCTGCCGTTCATGCTCGCCTCGGTCGGGACGGCCTGGGTCCGCATCACCAATCTCGCGATCCTGTTCGCGCTTCTCTCGCTCGGCCTCAACATCGTCGTCGGCTTCGCGGGGCTGCTCGATCTCGGCTACATCGCGTTCTACGGCGTGGGGGCGTACACCTACGCCCTGCTGGCTTCCCCGCATTTCAATCTGCATCTGCCGTTCTGGGTGATCCTGCCCATCGGCGCGATGCTCGCCTGCATCTTCGGCGTGATGCTCGGCGCCCCGACGCTGAAACTGCGCGGTGACTACCTCGCGATCGTCACGCTGGGCTTCGGCGAGATCGTCCGGATCTTCCTCAACAATCTGTCGCAGCCCTTCAACATCACCAACGGGCCCCAGGGCGTGTCGCGGATCGATCCCTTCACGATCGGTTCCTTCAGCTTCAGCAAACCGGAAACGCTGGTGGGGCTCGTGTTCAGCGGACCCATCAAGTACTACTACCTGCTGCTGGTCGTGCTGCTCGTCGTGATCGTGGTGAATGTCCGGCTGCAGGACTCCCGCATCGGGCGAGCGTGGGTCGCCATCCGCGAGGACGAGGTCGCGGCGCAGGCCATGGGCATCAACACCCGCAACGTGAAGCTGCTGGCCTTCGCCATGGGAGCGAGCTTCGGCGGAATCGCCGGCGGCATGTTCTCCGCGATCCAGGGGTTCATCAGCCCCGAGAGCTTCGTGCTGGTGGAATCCATCATGGTGCTCGCGATGGTGGTGCTGGGCGGCATGGGCAACATCTGGGGCGTGATCCTCGGCGCCATCCTCCTGTCCTTCGTGCCGGAGATCCTTCGCTACACGGTCGAGCCGTTCCAGAAGGCGGTGTTCGGGAAGATGCTCGTGGAGCCCGAGGTCATCCGCATGCTGCTCTTCGGCCTCGCGCTCGTGCTGATGATGCTCTACCGCCCGGCGGGCCTGTGGCCTTCCCGTACGCGACGTCGCGAACTCGCTTCCCGCGACGAGTGAAACCGATGGCGACCCATTCCGATCTTCTGCTGGAGGCCGTCGACATCGAGAAGCGATTCGGCGGTCTCACGGCGCTGTCGAATGTCTCGCTCACCATCCGGCGCGGCGAGGTGTATGGCCTGATCGGCCCGAACGGTGCCGGCAAGACGACACTGTTCAACGTACTGACGGGGCTGTACCGCGCGGATGGCGGCAGCTTCCGCTTCGACGGTCGCGAGCTCGCGGGGCTCAAACCCTTCCGCGTCGCCGAGAGCGGCATCGCGCGAACATTCCAGAACATCCGCCTGTTCGGCAACATGACCGCGCTCGAGAACGTGATGGTGGGCAGCCACATGCGCACCCGGGCGGGCATCTTCGGCGCGATCTTCCGTACCGGTGCCACGGTTCGCGAGGAGACCCAGGTCGTCCGCAAGGCGCACGA
>CAZEDA010000028.1:8832-18410 GCA_964510915.1 uncultured Rhodocyclaceae bacterium
GTGGCCGTGCTCGAGTACGGCAAGAAGATCGCCGAGGGGGTGCCGAAGGACGTGCAACGGGACCCCGCCGTCATCGCCGCCTATCTCGGCACGCCGAAGACGCCTGCGGCCGGAGCCCCCGCATGAGTCTGCTGTCGGTTCGCGGTCTGAAGGTGGCCTACGGCGGGATCGAGGCCGTGCGGGGCATCGATCTCGACGTGGAAGCCGGAGAACTCGTCGCGCTGATCGGTGCCAACGGTGCCGGGAAGACCACGACCCTGAAGGCGCTCGCCGGCATGTTGAGGCCTGCCGCCGGCACGGTCCGCTATGCCGATTCGGACATCACGGGGGTTGCGTCGCATCGGCTGATCCGCCAGGGCGTGGCGCTGGTCCCCGAGGGCCGCGGCGTCTTTGCCCGGCTGACCGTCCAGGAAAACCTGCAGATGGGAGCCTACATCCGCGATGATCGCGCGGCCATTGCCCAGGATCTGGACAAGGTGTTCGGTCTGTTCCCGCGGTTGCACGAACGGCGAGCCCAGGTAGCCGGTACGCTCTCTGGCGGGGAGCAGCAGATGCTCGCGATCGGCCGCGCCATGATGAGCCGGCCGAAGCTGCTGCTGCTCGACGAACCCAGCATGGGGCTCGCCCCGCTGATGGTGCAGAAGATCTTCGAGGTCGTGCACTCCATCGCCGCCCAGGGCGTGACGATCCTGCTCGTCGAGCAGAACGCCCTGCTGGCGCTCGAGGCGGCCAGTCGGGGGTACGTGATGGAGTCCGGCGCGATCACGCTGGCCGACAGCGCGCCGGCGTTACTGGCTAGCGCGCAGGTACGACAAGCCTATCTGGGAGAGTAGGGACTGACACCGAAGGCGATCGCGCGGCGCTTCCGCGCCGTCGTCGAAGCGGTCAGGCCTGGTTTGCCGCCCGTCGTTCGGTCTCGGGCAATTCCTTCCAGGGGTCGAGGCTCTTGGCCTCCTTGAACATGCCGAACAGCGCCTTGCACTGCCGGGAGATGCGCCCGAGCAGCATCAGTTCTTCCATGGCGTCCATCGAGAACCCTTTGCGGGTCCCCCGCTCGTCCACAATCAGCTTGCCCAGGTACTGATCGAAACCGTCCTTGCCCCACAACCCGGTGATCTGTCCGGCGATGTGCGGAAAGTCCTCCAGAGCGGAGCGGGCTTCGATCGGCTTCGGCTCCTTCCGGTTGTTCTCCGAGAAGTCGAGCTCCGGAAAAGCCAGATGGGGCGACAGCACTTCGCGCGCGTCATCGCCGTCCGGCGGCACGGGAATGTGATTGATCGCCAGCAGCTGTTCGAGCAGGGCGATCCGGGTGAGCAGCTGTTCGACCCTGCTGGCGTCATGTGGTACCGGGTGCGTCATGGGGAAAGCCTTCGTGAAACCGTTCCGTCGGGGACGAATAAACCTACGGCAAAAACCGATGGAACTTGAAGGGCCGGATGGCGATCCGGCGAGACGCGTTCAGGCAGGGAGGGGGACCCAGTCCCTGCCGGTAAGAAATTCGGACGTGAGCGCTGCTTCCGGAGTGCCGGGCTGCGCATGCCAGTCGTAGCGCCAACGAACCACCGGCGGCATGGACAGCAGGATGGATTCCGTTCGACCGCCCGACTGCAGGCCGAACAGCGTGCCGCGGTCGAAGACGAGATTGAACTCGACGTAGCGCCCGCGACGGTAGGCCTGGAAATCACGCTCGTGATCGCCGTAGGCGTGATCGCGCCGGCGCTCCACCACCGGCAGATAGGCCTGGAGGAAGTGATCTCCCACACTGCGGGTGAGCGCGAAGCAGGTGGCGAAGTCGGGCGTGCAAAGGTCGTCGAAGAAGATGCCGCCGATGCCGCGGGGCTCTCCGCGATGCTTCAGATAGAAGTAGCGGTCGCACCAGCGCTTGAAGCGCGGATAGTGCTCGTCGCCGAAGGGCGCGAGGGCGTCACGGCAGGTTTCGTGGAAGTGCCGCGCATCTTCCTCGAAGCCGTAGTAGGGCGTGAGGTCCATGCCGCCGCCGAACCACCAGATCGGGGCTTCACCCTCGCGCAGTGCGGCGAACAGACGCACGTTCAGATGGACTGTCGGCACGTAGGGGTTGCGCGGGTGCAGCACGAGCGAGACGCCCATGGCTTCGAAGCCGCGTCCGGCCAGCTCGGGGCGGCTCGCCGAGGCCGACGGCGGCAGGTTCGAACCGAGCACATGCGAGAACAGCACGCCTGCGCGCTCGAACAGCTTGCCTTCCTCGACGAGACAGGACAGACCGCCGCCACCCTCTTCGCGGGACCACTGATCGCGACGGAAGGCGGTGCCATCGGCACCCTCCAGGCCCGCGACGATGCGGGATTGCAGGTCGAGGAAGAAAGTCTTGGCCGCGGAAAGGTCCACGCTGTCTGCGGGAGTGCGAGAGTCGGTCATGGTCAGAGAAGGCTGCGTTTGGCGCCGATGGCGCGATGGCCGATATCGTGCCGCATCTGGGCCCCGGCGAACTGGATATTGCTGGCGACTTCGTAGGCCCGCCGTTGCGCCACGCGAACGGTGTCGCCCAGTGCGGTCACGCAGAGAACCCGACCGCCGGCGGTCACCACACGACCGTCCGCGAGCGCGGTGCCAGCGTGGAACACATGAAAATCCTCCCCGCCCGGCGGCAGCCCGTCGATGGGGTCACCCCGGCGAGGATTGTCCGGGTAGCCGGCAGCGGCCATCACGACGCCCAGCGCCACACGCCGATCCCACTGGGCCTCGGTCTTGTCGAGCGTGCCGTTCACGGCGTGTTCGACGAGGGTGACCAGATCGGACTTCAGGCGCATCAGCAATGGCTGCGTCTCCGGGTCGCCGAGGCGGCAGTTGAACTCGAGCGTGCGCACGGTCCCGGACGGATGGATCATCAGGCCTGCGTAGAGGAAGCCCGTGTACTGATGGCCTTCGGCGCGCATGCCTTCCACGGTGGGCAGAATGATTTCGCGCATCACCCGGGCGTGGACTTCAGGCGTCACGATGGGGGCCGGCGAGTACGCGCCCATGCCGCCCGTGTTGGGACCGAGATCGCCATCGAGCAGCCGCTTGTGATCCTGGCTCGAGGCGAGCGGGAGCACGTTGCGTCCGTCGACCATCACGATGAAGCTGGCCTCCTCGCCTTCGAGGAACTCCTCGATCACGACGCGCGCACCGGCATCGCCCATGCGGTTGTCGACGAGCATCGCATCGATCGCGGCGTGCGCTTCGTCCGGCGTCATTGCCACCACGACGCCTTTGCCTGCCGCGAGGCCGTCGGCCTTGATCACGATGGGTGCTCCCTGCTCGCGAACATAGTCGTGGGCCGCGGGGGCATCGGCAAACGTACGATGTGCCGCGGTGGGAATCCGGTGGCGCACCATGAAGGACTTGGCGAAATCCTTGGAGGACTCGAGCTGTGCAGCCCCCCTGGTGGGGCCGAAGATTCTGAGGCCGGCCGCGCGGAACGTGTCGACGATGCCCGCAGCCAGTGGCGCCTCGGGTCCTACCACGGTGAGCGCGATGGACTCCTTCCTGGCGAACGCCACGAGTTCGTCGATATCCGTGATCGGCACGTTGTACAGCCCGTTTTCGCGAGCCGTGCCGGCATTGCCGGGCGCGACATACACACGCGCCACGCGCGGCGATTGCGTGAGCCGCCAGGCGATGGCGTGCTCGCGGCCGCCCGAGCCCACGACCAGAAGATTCATCGGTGCTGTTCCTCGAGGAAGGTCCGCATGGCGCTGGCAGTCGTGCAGGCGGTATGTCGGTCGGTTGCCATGGCGCTCAATGCCGGAAATGCCGCGTGCCGGTGAACAGCATCGCGATGCCGCGCTCGTTCGCCGCCGCGATGACTTCGTCGTCACGGACGCTGCCGCCGGGCTGCACCACGGCAACGGCACCTGCATCCGCCACGACGTCCAGTCCGTCGCGGAAGGGGAAGAACGCGTCGGAGGCCACGACCGATCCGGCGAGCGACAGGCCGGCGTTCGTTGCCTTGATGGAAGCGATCCGGGCGGAGTCGATGCGGCTCATCTGCCCGGCTCCGACGCCGACGGTCTGCCCGTTGGCGCAGAAGACGATGGCGTTGGACTTCACATACTTCGCGACGCGCCAGGCAAACAGAAGATCGCGCATCTGGGCCGCAGTCGGCGCCAGCGTCGTGACCACGCGCATCTCGGACACGGGAACGTTCCGCGCATCGGGAGACTGCACCAGCAGCCCGCCGCCCACGCGCTTGAAGTCGAAGTCGTTGCTGTCGTTGCCTGTCGGCACTTCGAGCAGCCTGACGTTTGCCTTGGCGGCAAACACGGCCCTCGCTTCGGGTGTGAATGCCGGGGCGATCACCACTTCCACGAACTGCTTCGAAACCTCTGCGGCTGCGGTGCCATCCACCGGGACATTGAAGGCGATGATGCCGCCGAACGCGGACGTAGGATCGGTGGAGAAGGCGCGCCGGTAGGCATCGAGCGCGGACTCCGCCACGGCCACGCCGCACGGGTTGGCGTGCTTGACGATGACGCAGGCAGTGGCGTCGAACGTGCGGACGCACTCCCACGCGGCATCGGCGTCGGCGATGTTGTTGTACGAGAGTTCCTTGCCCTGGAGTTGCGTGCCGCCGGCGAGCGTGCCGGGCGCCACCGTGATGTCCCGGTAGAAGGCAGCACTCTGGTGCGGGTTCTCGCCGTAGCGGAGTTCCTGCGCCTTGACGAAGGCGAGGTTCAGCGTGTCCGGGTACGGGCGCCGGGTGTGATCCGCATCGAGACTGGTGAGGTAGTTCGCGATCGCGCCGTCGTACTGGGCGGTGTGGCAAAAGGCCTTGCGCGCCAGATCGAACCGGGTGGCATCGGACAGCTTGCCCGCTGACCGGTCGAGTTCCTCGATGAGCGCCGGGTAGTCGGCGGGGTCTGTCACGACAGCGACGTGACGGTGATTCTTCGCAGCCGCGCGGACCATCGTCGGGCCGCCGATGTCGATGTTTTCGATGGCGTCGTCGAAAGTGCAGTCTGCCCGGGCGACCGTCTCGCGGAACGGATAGAGGTTGACCACCACGAAGTCGATGGTCGGCAGATTTTCGCGCGTCATCGCCTCGACGTGGGCGGGAAGATCGCGGCGGGCGAGGATGCCGGCGTGCACCTTGGGATGCAGGGTCTTCACCCGGCCGTCCAGCATCTCGGGGAAGCCGGTATACGACGCGACTTCGGTGACGGCGATGCCGGCGTCGGCCAGCAGCTTCGCCGTGCCGCCGGTGGAGAGCAGCCGGACGCCGTGGCGGACGAGGGCGCGGGCAAGATCGAGCAGTCCCGTCTTGTCGGAAACGCTCAGCAGAGCTTGTGTCGGGTGTGTCATGAAGTGTTTCTGGGGTACCGGCCGACCGACGGGATCACAGCAGGCCGTAGGTCTTCATCTTCTTGCGAAGCGTGTTGCGATTCATCCCGAGCAGTTCGGCGGCCAGGGTCTGATTGCCGTCGACCATGTGCAGGATGTACTCGAGCAGTGGCAGTTCCACGGCGGCGATCACCATGTCGTAGAGCGGGCCGGGTCGTTCCCCGTCGAGGTCACGAAAATAGGTATCCAGCGCCCGACGCAGTCCCCGGGCGATGTCATTCTCCTGCGGCGCTACGCGGCGCGCCGGTCTCGTTGGCATGGTCTGGCCTCGAGGCTGTCTTGTTGTTCGAAGAATTCGACCACCGTGCGCACTTGCGCCGAGGCGTCGTCGATGGCGTTGATGCGGCGGCGCAGAGTCTCGCCGTCGCGGATGGAGCGCGAATACCAGCCCACATGCTTGCGTGCCACGCGGGCGCCGGCCAGATCGCCGTACAGCTCGTAAAGCGCATGGAGGTGCTCGAGCAGGATCGACGAGATCTCCCGGGCGGTCGGGCCGGGCATGTGCGTGCCGTCCCGCAGGAAGGCGTCCATCTCGCGGAAGATCCAGGGGCGTCCCTGCGCAGCGCGGCCGATCATCACGGCGTCCGCCCCGGTGATGTCGAGCACGTGCTTCGCTTTCTGAGGAGAATCGATATCGCCGTTGGCAATGACCGGCACACGGACTTGCGATTTCACTTCCGCAATCGTGTCGTACTCGGCCTCGCCTTCATAGAAATCGTTGCGTGTCCTGCCGTGCACGGTGAGTGCCTGCACACCACAGGACTCTGCAATCCGGGCCAGGGCAACCGCGTTGCGGGAAGTGCGATCCCAGCCGGTGCGCATCTTCAGGGTGACGGGAACGGAGACGGCGCCCACCACGGCTTCGAGAATCCTCGCAACGAGCGCTTCGTCGCGCATCAAGGCCGAACCGGCGAGGACGTTGCAGACCTTCTTCGCCGGACACCCCATGTTGATGTCGATGATCTGCGCGCCCTGGTCGACGTTGTGTCGCGCGGCTTCTGCCAGAGTGGCCGGATCCGTGCCGGCGATCTGGACGGCGATGGGTTCCACCTCGCCCTGATGGGCGACACGCCGCAGGCTCTTGCGGGTGTTCCACAGGCGCGGATCGGAAGTGGTCATCTCGGAAACCGCATATCCCGCGCCCATGCGCTTGCACAGCTGCCGGAAGGGGCGATCGGTGACGCCGGCCATGGGCGCTACCGCGAGACGATTGCCGAGTCGATGGGGACCGATCTGCATTCAGGGACTCGGGCGGGAAAGTGTCGTTCGGGGCGGGACGGCTATTGTAATCAGAAAAGTCTTGGCGAAACGTTCGATCCGCATCGACTTTCGTCACGACCCTTCGGGGCACGACGGATTCGCGCAGCCAATGCGTCTGGCATGCGCGCGCCGGCGTCGAGATCAGCTCATCGGTGTCGTCGACAGCAGTCGCGCGAACACGCGGCGCATGGGCGGTGACAGGTCGAGTCCCGAGAGCAGCACACCACGCAGGAGACCCGCCCCCGGCGGGTCGGCGGTGAAGGCGCGCGCGAGCGTGTCGGTGAAGCCTATCGTGCGGCCGCGGTCCGACTGCCGGTCGCGATCGTGTCGCGCGAGAGCTTCCGGGAGTGCATGCGGCTGCTCGGCCACGGCCGCGCCCAGCGACCAAACATCCCGCAGCGCGAGATTGAGCCCCTGACCGGCGACGGGGTGCAGTGTCTGGGCGGCGTTGCCGACGACGGCGATGCGGTCGCGCACGGTTGGTCTGGTGCGCTTCAGCACGAGCGGATAGGCGGCCCGCGCACCGACTTCGCGCACGCGTCCGAGCCGCCAGCCGAAGGCACTCTGCAGTCTCTCGCACACGAGGCCCTGCGGTGCATCGCGCAGCGACTCGGCGTCCTCCTGCGGCAGACTCCAGACGAGGGCGTAGCCATCGGCGGAGGGGAGCATCGCGAGCGGCCCGTGCCGGGTGAAGCGTTCGAACGCGAGGCCGGCAACCGGGTGGTCCACCTGCACCGTTGCCACGAGGGCGTGGACACCGTACTCGCGGGTCGACGTCTCGAAACCGCAATCGGCGAGAAGGGCGCCGGCTCCGTCCGCGATCACCACGGCGTCGGCGGTGACGGTTTCGTGCAACGTGTTCACGCATATCGTCGAGCCATCGTCCCGGATCCCGGTGACCGGCGTGTCATGGGTCACGCTCCAGAGAGAGGAGTCAGGTTCCGAGAGTGCGCCCACCAGCGTGCCGTATCCGACGACGAACCCGAAGGACTCCACGCCGGTCTCGCGCGCTTCGAGCATCGTGCGTCCGGGCTGACCGGCGTGGGAAACGTGTATGGCGCGGATCGGTGCCACACCGGACAGCGACGGCACGTCGACTCCCAGTCGACTCAGCGAGAGATGGCTGCGCCACGAGAGTGCGATGCTGCGCCGGTCCGCAGCGGCGGCGCCAGCAGGCCGCGCCTCGAACACGACGGAGCGCACGCCTGCCCGAGCGAGCAGCCTCGCGAGGGCGAGTCCTGCCGGACCTCCGCCGACGATGGCGATGCCGGTGCTGCGCGGCGCTGGCATGCCGGCGCGATCAGTCCTGTGTGCCGACGATGGACTCGATATCGCGAACGGACTTCGGCGTGGCGGCTGTGAGCACCTCGCAGCCGGTGGCCGTGACTGCGACATCGTCCTCGATACGGATGCCGATGTTCCAGAATGCCTCGGGCACGCCTTCTCCCGGACGGATATAGGTGCCCGGCTCCACCGTGAGCGTCATGCCGGGCTCCAGCAACCGCCACTCGCCCTCGCGCTTGTAGTCGCCGGCGTCGTGCACATCGAGCCCGAGCCAGTGCCCGGTCCGGTGCATGTAGAAGCGACGGTAGTCACCGGATTCGATCACGGCCTCGGGCGTGCCCTTGCAAAGACCGAAGTCGATATACCCGCGTACGAGCACGCCGAGTGCCGCCTCGTGCGGCTTCTCCCAGTGGGCGCCTGCCTTCACGGCATCGATGGCGGCGGCCTGGGCAGCCAGGACGAGCTCGTACATGTCGCGCTGTGCGGCGGTGAACTTGCCGCTCACCGGAAACGTGCGGGTGATGTCCGATGCGTAACCCTCGAGTTCGCAGCCGGCGTCGATCAGCAGCAGATCGCCCGGGACCATCTTCCGCGTGTTCTCCACATAATGAAGAACGCAGGCATTCGGACCGCTGGCGACGATGGACGGGTAGGCGGGCGAACGCGCGCCATGCCGAAGGAATTCATGTGCGAGCTCCGCTTCGATCTCGTACTCATGGCGCCCGGGGCGGGTCGCGCGCATCGCGCGGGCGTGAGCGCCCGAGGAGATCTTCGCTGCACGGCGCATCACGTCGAGCTCGGCACTGTCCTTGACGACGCGCATGTCGTCGAGGATGTGGCGGATGTCGCGGATCTCGCCCGGCGCGGAGATGCCGGTCCGCACTTTCGCGCGCACGGCGTTCAGCCACTGGATCACGCGGCCGTCCCAGGCCGCATCGCCGCCGACGTCCGTGAAGACGGCCTGCTGGTCGCCCAGCAGTTCGGGGATCTTCTCGTCGAGGGTGGCGATGTCGTGCGCCTCGTCGAAGCCGAACAGGCTGCCAGCCTGCTCGGGGCCGAAACGGTAGCCGTCCCAGATCTCTCGTTCCTCGTTCTTGGGGCGGCAGAACAGCAGGCTGCGCGGGGTGGGGCCGGCCACGAGGACCATCACCGCCTCGGGTTCCGGGAATGCGGTGAGATAGTAGAAGTAGCTGTCGTATCGGAACGGATGATGGACGTCACGGTTGCGCGTGCGCTCCGGCGCCGTGGACACGATGGCGACACCTCGCCCCATCGCTGCGAGGAGCCGGCGGCGGCGGTCGACGAAGGGGGCGATGTCAGCGGGCGGGTTCAGGGACGGATTCATTCGATGCCTCGATTTGAGTGATTGGCGCGCAGGTGATCGTCGAGGTGCGCGAGCCGTTCGGGGGTGCCGACGTCCAGCCAGTAGCCGCGATGGTGCTCCCCGGTGACGCGACGGTCCACCATCGCTTCCCGAAGCAGCGGCGCGAGCTTCGCCTTGGTGCCGGGAACGATGGCCGCGAACAGAGCTGGCCGGTACAGGCCGATGCCGCTGAAGGTGAGCGCGGGCGAGTCGTCGCGCGGGCGGAGAAACCCGCCGTCGAGCACGAAGTCACCTTGCGGATTGTGCTCCGGGTTGTCCACCAGCACGAGGTGGGCCATCAGGGACGGCT
>CAZEDA010000029.1:0-18382 GCA_964510915.1 uncultured Rhodocyclaceae bacterium
CCGAAATGATCGGGGTGATAATGGGTGACGACGAGCTTGTCGAGCGGTGCGTGCTGCGGCAGCAGGGTGTCCCAGGCGGCGCGCGTCGGCTCGCTCGCGAGGCCCGTGTCGACGATCGTCCAGCCGTCGGGGCCGCGCAGGAGCCACAGATTGATGTGGTTGAGCGCGAAGGGCAGCGGCATGCGGATCCAGCGGACGTCTTCCGTGACCGCGACCCACTGACCCGGGGCCGGCGGCTCAGGGAAAGGGAAGGACAGTCCTCCGGGTGGCGAGGCACGCGAAGTGAGTGCGGAATCGGCTGGGGGCATGGGAAATTTTCGAGGGACGAAGAAAAGAGATCGGCCGGGCCGACCGTCTTTTCTTATACTCGCATGATATCGCAATGTTGCACCGCACAAAACCCCCGGAATCCATGGTCAGCGACCCGAAATCCACCTTCACCATCACCGAGCTCGCCAAGGAGTTCGGCATCACGACGCGGACCATCCGCTTCTACGAGGATCACGGCCTGCTCGCGCCGTCGCGGCAGGGCCGCAACCGCGTCTATGGCAAGCGCGATCTCGTCCGCCTCAAGCTCACGCTGCGCGGCAAGCGGCTGGGTATCTCGCTCACGGACATCCGCGAGATGCTGGACATCTACGATGCCGCCCACGACGAGAGCGAACAGCTGACCCAGTTCCTCGCCAGCCTGCGCCGCCGCCGCGAAGCCCTCGAGCAGCAGCGGGAGGACATCGAGGCCACGCTGGCCGAGATCCGGGCCTTCGAAAACCAGTGCAAGCGGCTCCTGGATCAGAAGCCCGCCCGTCGCCGGGATACTGCCCGCGCAAATTGACGTTAACGTAAACGGCACCTAGACTTTCCTGTCCTGCCGTCCCTGCCCTCCGGAGCTGTCCATGGATCGTGCCTCCCCCGCCGCGCTCGTGCGCTTCCCCTCCCTCGATTTCGCCCTCGGGGAGACGATCGACATGCTCCGCGCCGCCGTGCAGCAGTTCGCTGCGACGGAAATCGCGCCGCGCGCCGCCGAGATCGACTCGACCAACCAGTTCCCGATGGATCTCTGGAAGAAGCTCGGCGACCTCGGTGTCCTGGGCGTCACCGTGGACGAAGCCTACGGCGGCGCCGGTCTCGGCTACCTCGCGCACATCGTGGCCATGGAGGAGGTGAGCCGCGCCAGTGCCTCCGTCGGGCTGTCCTATGGCGCGCACTCCAATCTGTGCGTGAACCAGATCCACCGCAACGGCACCGAGGCGCAGAAGCGCCGCTATCTGCCGGGGCTGGTGGCGGGTACCTCGGTGGGCGCGCTGGCGATGAGCGAGCCGGGGTCGGGTTCGGACGTGGTTTCCATGCGGCTCCGAGCCGACCGCAAGGGCGACCGTTATGTGCTGAACGGCAACAAGATGTGGATCACCAACGGTCCCGACGCCGACGTGCTGGTGGTCTATGCGAAGACCGACCCCGCGGCGGGTCCGCGCGGCATCACGGCGTTTCTCATCGAGAAGGGCTTCCGCGGGTTCTCCACGGCACAGAAGCTCGACAAGCTCGGCATGCGCGGCTCCAACACCTGTGAACTCGTGTTCCAGGACTGCGAAGTCCCCGAGGAGAACGTGCTGGGCGAGGTGGGGCGCGGCGTCAACGTCCTGATGAGCGGCCTCGACTTCGAGCGTGCGGTCCTGGCCGCCGGCCCGATCGGCATCATGTCCGCCTGCATGGATGTCGTGGTGCCCTACCTCCACGAGCGCAAGCAGTTCGGACAGGCCATCGGCGAGTTCCAGCTGATGCAGGGCAAGCTCGCGGACATGTACTCGACCATGATGGCGTGCCGGGCTTACGTGTACGCGGTCGGGCAGGCCTGTGACCGCGCCGGCACACCCGACGCCGTCCGGGCGCTTCGCAAGGATGCCGCCGGCGTGATCCTCTACGCCGCCGAGAAGGCCACGTGGATGGCCGGCGAGGCGATCCAGTGCCTGGGCGGCAACGGCTACATCAACGACTACGCCACGGGCCGCCTCTGGCGCGATGCCAAGCTCTACGAGATCGGCGCCGGCACCTCCGAGATCCGGCGCTGGCTCATCGGGCGCGAACTCTTCGCGGAAACCGAGTGAACGACCAGGGCTTCTCCGCCGCGCCGCCGCCGCGATCCTCGGCGGATCTCTCGCGGCTTGCCTACGAGATCGCCAAGGCGACGCTCGAAGGCTTCGACCGCCACTACCGGATCTTCCGCGAGATCTCGCGGGAAGCCCGGGCGCGCTTCGAGCTCGCCGACTGGAAGGCGGTGCATCTCGCCCACGCCGACCGCATCGCCTTCTACGACCGGCGCGTGATGGAAACCGCGGAACGCGTCACGCGGGATTTCGACGCCGAGCGACTGCCGGAAGAACTCTGGTCGCAGATCAAGCTCCACTACGTGGGGCTGCTCACCGATCACAAGCAGCCCGAGCTGGCCGAGACGTTCTTCAATTCGGTGAGCTGCAAGCTCCTGCACCGGTCGTACTTCCACAACGACTACATCTTCGTGCGGCCGGCCGTCGCGACCGAGCTGCTCGATTCCGATGCGCCCGCCTATCGCAGCTACTACCCGCGCAAGGAAGGCCTGCGCAAGGTGATGCGCCGCATCCTGGAGGAGTCGGGGCTCACGCTGCCGTTCCCGAACCTGAAGCGCGATCTCGCCTGCGTGTGCCGCGCGGCGCGCGCGGGCCTGCCCAAGCCGTTTCACGCCGAGGCCAACCACCAGATCCAGGTCGCCTCGTCGCTGTTCTACCGCAACAAGCGCTGCTACCTGATCGGCAAGGTGGTGAACGGCGAGACGGAAATGCCCTTCGCCATTCCCATCGTGCACGACGGGAATGGCGGCCTCACGCTGGATGCCCTGCTGCTGGAGGCCCGCCGCATCGCGCCGCTGTTCGCCTTCAGCCGCGCCTATCTGATGGCCGACATGGAAGTGCCCTCGGCATTCGTGGACTTCCTGGCGAGCATGCTGCCGCGCAAGCCCAAGGCGGAGCTCTACACGGCGCTGGGCCTGCAGAAGCACGGGAAGACGCTGTTCTTCCGTGACTTCCTCCATCACCTCAAGCATTCGTCCGACGATTTCATCCTGGCGCCGGGCATTCGCGGGCTGGTGATGATCGTCTTCACGCTGCCCTCCTATCCTTACGTGTTCAAGGTGATCCGCGACCGCATCTCGCCCACCAAGGACGTGAGCCGGGAGATCGTGAAGGAGAAGTACATGCTGGTGAAGCGCCACGACCGCATCGGCCGCATGGCCGACACGCTGGAATACGCGGACGTCGCCTTCCCCCGCGCGCGCTTCACGCAGGCGCTGATCGACGAACTGAAGCGCGAGGCGCCATCCCTCGTGGACGACGACGGCGACGCCCTCGTGATCCGGCACCTGTACATCGAGCGCCGCATGAAGCCGCTCAACATGTTCCTGGACGAAGCGTCCGACGAGCAGATCGTCGGCGCCGTCATCGACTACGGCCAGGCCATCAAGGAACTCGCGTCCGTGAACATCTTCCCGGGCGACATGCTGTTCAAGAACTTCGGCGTGACCCGCGGCGGCCGCGTCGTGTTCTACGACTACGACGAGATCGTCTACATGACGGAATGCAACTTCCGCCGCATTCCGGAGCCGCGCACCCCCGAGGACGAGATGTCCGCCGAGCCCTGGTACCCGGTCGGCCAGAACGACATCTTCCCCGAGGAGTTCGCGCCGTTCCTGCTCTCCGGCAACACCGTGAAGCGCACGTTCCTCGAACACCACAGCGATCTGCTCGATGTCGGCTTCTGGAACGGCACCAAGGAACGCATCCAGGAAGGCTTCATCGAGGACGTCTTCCCCTACTCGCCGCACAACCGTTTCGCCGTGCGTTTCCCGGACATGTTCGACGGAGCCCCCGTGCGACAATCCGACTCCGCGCCGCTCTGATCTTCGCCTTCCAGGAGTGCCTGCCATGACCGACCCCATCGTGATCGTTTCCGCCATCCGCACCCCCATGGGCGCCTTCCAGGGCGAGCTCAAGGACTACACCGCCTCCGAGCTCGGCGCCGCCGCGATCCGCGCTGCGGTCGAGCGCGCCGGTGTCGGCGCGGACGCCATCGACGAAGTCATCATGGGGTGCGTGCTCCCCGCGGGTCAGGGCCAGGCGCCGGCGCGCCAGGCGAGCCTGGGCGGGGGCATCCCGCTGTCGGCGGGCTGCACGACCATCAACAAGATGTGCGGCTCGGGCATGAAGGCCATCATGCTCGCGCACGATCTGCTCGCGGCAGGCACCAACCGAGTGATGCTCGCTGGCGGCATGGAAAGCATGACCAACGCGCCCTACCTGCTGCCGAAGGCGCGCGGCGGCTACCGCATGGGCCATCAGCAGGTGATGGATCACATGTTCCTCGACGGTCTGGAAGACGCCTATGACAAGGGCCGTCTCATGGGCACCTTCGCCGAGGATTGCGCGGGCAAGTACGCCTTCACCCGCGAAGAGCAGGACCGCTTCGCGATCACCTCGCTGGAGCGCGCGCAGAAAGCCAACCGCGAAGGCTGGTTCGCCTGGGAGACTGCCCCGGTGCCGCTCAAGTCGGGCAAGGGCGACCGCTTCATGGACCAGGACGAGCAGCCCTTCAAGGCCAACTTCGAGAAGATCCCGCAGCTGAAGCCCGCCTTCCGCAAGGACGGCACGGTCACCGCCGCGAACTCCAGCTCGATTTCCGATGGCGCCGCGGCGCTCATCCTGATGCGCCGCTCCGAGGCCGAGAGCCGCGGGCTCACGCCTCTGGCCACCATCGTCGGTCACACCACGCACGCGCAGGAGCCGGGGCTGTTCACCACGGCGCCGGTCGGCGCCATCCGCAAGCTGTTCGACCGTACCGGCTGGAAGGCGGCGGATGTCGATCTGTATGAGATCAACGAAGCCTTCGCCGTGGTCACCATGGCCGCGATGAAGGACCACGCGCTGCCGCACGAGAAGGTCAATGTGCACGGCGGCGCCTGCGCGCTGGGCCACCCGATCGGCGCGTCGGGCGCGCGCATCGTGGTGACGCTGCTGGGGGCTCTTCGCAAGTACGGCCTCAAGCGCGGCGTGGCGAGCCTGTGCATCGGCGGCGGCGAAGCCACGGCCCTGGCGGTGGAACTGCACTGAGCGCCGAAGACAACCACAACGAAATCGTGCAGTCACGGAGAGGGATGCGATGAGCAAGCACGCGATCGGCTTCATCGGCGTGGGCCTGATGGGCCACGGCATGGCGAAGAATCTGCTGGAGAAGGGCTGGAAGGTCACGGTGCTGGGCCACAGGAATCGTGCGCCGGTCGAGGATCTCGTGCAGCGCGGCGCGGCGGAAGTCACGGATGTCGCGTCGCTCGTGGCCGCATCCGACATCGTGTTCCTGTGCGTGACCGGCACGCCTCAGGTCGAAGACCTCGTGCATCGGCCCGGCGGCATCCTGGCCTCGTGCCGGAGCGGCCAGATCGTGATCGACACTTCCACCTGCCAGCCCGGGTCCACGCGCAAGCTGGCCGAGGCGTTCCGCGAGAAGGGCGTGCGCTTCGTCGACTCTCCTCTCACGCGCACGCCGGTCGAGGCCGAGCAGGGACGCCTCAACACGCTGACCGGCGCGGACCCCGAGACCTTCGCCGAGATCGAGCCGGTGCTGCGGGGTTTCTGCGAGAACGTCTTCCACGTGGGTGACGTCGGCTCGGGCCACACGCTGAAACTCGTGAACAATTTCCTGTCCATCGGCTCGGTGAGCCTCTACGCCGAAGCGGTGGTGGCCTGCGTGAAGCTGGGGCTCGATCCGCGCGAACTGGTGAAGCTCGTGAGCGTAGGCCCGGTCAACTCCAACATGTTCCAGATGGCCGCAGGCGGCGCTTCGGAAGGCGACTTCACCCGCATGAAGTTCGCGCTGGCCAACGCCGCGAAGGACGTGCGCTACTTCATCCAGGAAATGACCGAGGCGAAGTTCGCCGGCGTGGTGTCGAGCGCCGTGAACCAGAGCCTGAACCAGGCTCTCGCGCTCGGGTTCGGTGCCCCCGACAAGCTCCTCGCCTCGCTGGTGGAAGCGCAGGCGAAGCTCAACAACGTCACCGTTCCCCCCAAGCGCTGAACCGGAGCGAGTCATGCCCGCTGCACTCGATTTCTATTTCGACTTCACCTCGCCGTACGGTTACCTCGCCAGCACGAAGATCGATGCGCTCGCTGCGCGCCACGGCCGGGACGTCAAATGGCGGCCCATGCTGCTCGGGGCGGCCCTCAAGGTGACCGGACAGCCGCCGCTGCCGTCCATTCCGATGAAGGGCGACTACTCGAAGCACGACTTCCAGCGCAGCGCGCGCTACCACGGCATTCCGTACCGCCCGCCGAGCGTGTTTCCCGTGGCGATGCAGGCGCCGATGCGCACCTTCTACTGGCTCGACGCGAAGGATCCCGCCGCGGCCAAGGCGCTCGCGGCGAAGCTGTTCCACGCGTACTTCGTCGAGGACGTGAACATCTCGAACCCGTCCGACACCATCCGCATCGCCGCGTCGCTCGGTCACGATGCCGCCGAACTGCAGGCGGCGCTGAACGACCCCGCGGTGAAGGAAATGGCCAAGGCCGAGGGAGATGCTGCCATTGCCCGCGGGGTGTTCGGGTCGCCTTTCGTGTTCGTGGATGACGAGCCCTTCTGGGGCATGGATCGCTTCGACCAGATCGACCGCTGGCTCGAACTGGGCGGCTTCTAGTGACCATCCGTCGCGTCTGTGTGTTCTGCGGCTCGAGTCCCGGCCACGACAAGCGCTTCGTGGAAAGCGCCCGTGCCGTGGGCCGCATCCTCGCCGAGAACGGGATGGAGCTCGTCTACGGCGGCGGTCGTGTCGGCATGATGGGCGCGGTGGCCGAGGCCGCCCTGGCTGCCGGCGGCCGCGTGACCGGCATCATCCCGGAAGCGCTGGAGCGCCGGGAAGTCGCGTTTCAGGGGCTCACCGAACTGATCGTGGTCGACTCCATGCACGAGCGCAAGCAGAAGATGGCCGACCGGTCCGACGCCTTCGTCGCGCTGCCCGGCGGTTTCGGGACTTTCGAAGAGTTCTGCGAGATCGTCACGTGGTCCCAGCTCGGCATGCATACGAAACCTTGCGTGCTGGTCGATGTCCACCAGTACTACGCCCCCCTGGTCGCGATGATCGACCGGGCGCACGAGGCCGGCTTCGTGCGGACCGAGCATCGGGACATCGTGTCCACGATCACATCGCCGGACGAACTCATCGCCGCCCTCCGCGACTACCGCGCGCCGGCGCTCGAGCCCTGGCTCAGCCGCTCGCAGACCTGATTCCGAGCGAACGATCTTTCCAAGGAGAAGCAGTCATGGCCATCACCAAGGGTTGCAAGACGCTGGTCGAGGAAGCCCGGGCAAGGATCCGCTCCATCAGCTTCGACGAGGCCAAGGCGAAGCACGGCCGGGACGACGTGGTGTTTGTCGACCTGCGCGACCCGCGTGAACTCGAGCGCGACGGCATGATCCCCGGTGCCTTCCACGCCCCGCGCGGCATGCTGGAGTTCTGGGTCGATCCCGCGAGCCCCTACTTCAAGGAAGTGTTCGGTTCCGGCAAGGAGTTCGTGTTCTACTGCGCTTCGGGCTGGCGCTCGGCGCTGGCCACGGACGTCGTGCAGCAGATGGGTCTGGAGCCCGTGTGCCACATCGACGGCGGCTTCAACGGCTGGAAGAAGGGCGGCGGCGCCGTCGCCGAAAAGACCTTCAAGGCATAGCGACTACTCCCGCGGCACCATGACCCAGATTCGCTCCAAGCTCAATCCGCGCGGCGACGACTTCCGGCGCAACGCCGAGACCATGGCCGCGCTCGTGGCAGACCTGCGCACGCAGGTCGCCCGCGTCTCCCTGGGGGGCGGCCAGTCGGCCCGCGACAAGCACACTGCCCGCGGCAAGCTGCTCCCGCGTGATCGCGTGCAGCGGCTGCTGGACCCGGGTTCCCCGTTCCTCGAGCTCTCCCAGCTCGCGGCACACGGCATGTACAACGACGAAGCTCCGGGCGCCGGCATCATCACCGGCATCGGGCGCGTGAGCGGGCGTGAGTGCGTCGTGGTGGCCAACGACGCCACGGTGAAGGGCGGCACCTACTACCCGATGACCGTGAAGAAGCACCTGCGTGCGCAGGAGATCGCGCAGCAGAACCGGCTGCCGTGCCTGTATCTGGTCGACTCGGGCGGCGCCAACCTGCCCAACCAGGACGACGTCTTCCCCGATCGCGATCACTTCGGCCGCATCTTCTTCAATCAGGCGAACATGTCCGCGCAGGGCATCGCGCAGATCGCCGTGGTGATGGGCTCGTGCACGGCGGGCGGCGCCTACGTGCCCGCCATGTCCGACGAGAGCATCATCGTGCGCAACCAGGGCACCATCTTCCTGGGCGGACCGCCGCTCGTGAAGGCGGCCACGGGAGAGGTCGTCTCCGCGGAAGACCTCGGCGGGGCGGATGTGCACACCCGAGTTTCGGGCGTGGCCGACCACTACGCGCTCGACGACCCCCACGCGCTCGACATCGCGCGCCGCATCGTCGGCAACCTGAACGGCGTGAAGCGCCCGGACGTCGCGCTGCGCGACCCGCGGGACCCGCTCTTCGCCGCCTCCGAGCTGCACGGCGTGATCCCGACCGATGCCCGCAAGCCGTTCGATGTGCGCGAGATCATCGCCCGCATCGTCGACGGGAGCGAACTCGACGAGTTCAAGCAGAACTACGGCACCACGCTCGTGTGCGGTTTCGCGCATGTGTTCGGCTATCCGGTCGGCATCGTTGCGAACAACGGCATTCTGTTCTCGGAGTCCGCCCAGAAGGGCGCGCACTTCATCGAACTGTGCGCGCAGCGCGGGATTCCGCTCGTGTTCCTGCAGAACATCACCGGCTTCATGGTGGGCCGCAAGTACGAATCCGCCGGGATCGCGAAGGATGGCGCCAAGATGGTCACGGCCGTCGCGTGCGCGAAGGTGCCCAAGTTCACGGTGATCGTGGGCGGCAGCTTCGGCGCGGGCAACTACGGCATGTGCGGCCGGGCCTACAGCCCGCGCTTCCTCTGGATGTGGCCCAACGCGCGCATCTCCGTGATGGGCGGCGAGCAGGCGGCGAGCGTGCTCGCGACCGTCAAGCGCGACGGCATCGAAGCTCGCGGCGGCAGCTGGTCGGCGGACGAGGAGGAAGCCTTCAAGGCGCCCATCCGCTCCCAGTACGAAACGCAGGGGCACCCCTACTACGCCAGCGCGCGGCTGTGGGACGACGGCGTGATCGATCCCGCCGACACCCGCATGGTGCTGGGGCTGGGCCTGTCGGCCGCGCTGAATGCGCCGGTCGAGAAGACGACGTTCGGCGTGTTCCGGATGTGATGCCCCTGGCGACGCGAACGAAGGACACAGCGACTTGACCGCCACCACGCCCGAGACCGAGGCCCCGGTCGCATCCATGAAGAACATCGGGCCGCAGTCCGTGAAATGGCTGGCGGCGATCGGTGTCCACACGCGTCGCGACCTGCACGAGGTGGGCGCCGTGAACGCCTTCCGGATGATGCGCAAGCTCGGCTACAACGTCACCCCCGTGATGCTGTACGCCCTGCAGGGCGCGCTGATGGACCTGCACTGGAACCGCATCCCGGGGAAGCTCCGGGATGAACTGAGAGCGAGGGCACGAGCCGATGAGTGACAAGTTGGTGGAACTGAACGTGTCCCGGGCAGGTGTGGCCACCGTGACCATGAACCGGCCCGATGTGCACAACGCCTTCGACGAGGCGCTGATCGCCGAGCTCACTCGCGTGATGCGCAGCCTCGACGACGACGCGGCAGTGCGTGTCGTGGTGCTCGCGGCGCACGGCAAGAGCTTCTCGGCCGGCGCGGACCTCAACTGGATGAAGCGCATGGCGCACTATTCCGAAGGCGACAACCTTCGCGATGCCCTGCAGCTCGCCGAACTCATGCGCACCATCGACCGGCTGCGCAAGCCCACGATCGCCCGCGTGCAGGGGCACGCGTTCGGCGGGGGCGTGGGGCTCGTCGCCTGCTGCGACATGGCCGTTGCGGCGAAGGGTGCGACCTTCTCGCTCTCGGAAGTCCGCCTCGGTCTCATCCCCGCCGTCATCAGCCCCTATGTGGTCCGCGCGATCGGCGAGCGCTCGGCGCGGCGCTACTTCCTGACGGCGGAGCGGTTCCCGGCGGAGATGGCCTATCACCTCGGGCTGGTGTCCGAGGTCGTGGATGCCGAGTGGCTCGACTCCAGTCTCGATGCGCTGATCGACCAGCTCCTGAAGGGCGGACCCATGGCAATCAGTGCTGCTAAGGACCTGATCCGCGCCGTGGCCGACCGGCCCATCGAAACCGCCGTCGTGGAGGACACCGCGCAGCGGATCGCCAGAACCCGCGCCAGCGCCGAAGGGCGCGAAGGCATCGCCGCCTTCCTCGAGAAGCGCACCCCGTCCTGGGTGCCGCCGTCCGAAGGCAACTGACCCGCACGCCCAGCCATGTTCGACAAGATCCTCATCGCCAATCGCGGCGAAATCGCCTGCCGGATCGCGCGTACTGCGCGACGCATGGGCATCGGCACGGTCGCCGTGTACTCCGAAGCGGACGCCAGGGCTCTGCACGTCGAGTCCTGTGACGAGGCCTACCTCATCGGGCCGCCGGCCGCGCGCGACAGCTACCTTCGCATCGACCGCATTCTCGACGTCGCCCGCCGCTCCGGCGCGCGCGCAGTGCATCCGGGCTATGGCTTCCTCTCGGAGAACGAAGATTTTGCGCGTGCCTGCGCCGAAGCCGGCGTCGTGTTCATCGGCCCGCCGCCCGAGGCGATCCACGCGATGGGCTCGAAGAGCAACGCGAAAGCCATCATGGAGAAGGCCGGCGTGCCCCTGGTGCCCGGTTATCACGGGGATTCGCAGGACCCTGCCCAGCTCGCAGCCGAGGCCGACCGCATCGGCTATCCGGTGCTGATCAAGGCGTCCGCCGGCGGCGGTGGCAAGGGCATGCGCATCGTGCGCGAGCCTTCCGAGCTCGCCGGTGCCATCGCCTCCGCCAAACGCGAAGCGGCCTCGTCCTTCGGCGACGACCATCTGCTCATCGAGAAGTACCTGCTGCGCCCGCGCCACGTGGAACTGCAGGTGTTCGCCGACACGCACGGCAACTGCGTGCACCTGTTCGAGCGCGACTGCTCCGTGCAGCGCCGTCACCAGAAGGTCCTGGAGGAAGCCCCTGCGCCCGGCATGACCGCGCAGCGCCGTCGTCAGATGGGCTCGGCTGCCGTGGCTGCCGCAAGGGCGGTCGGGTACGTGGGTGCGGGCACCGTGGAGTTCATCCTCGATTCCGAGGGCGAGTTCTACTTCATGGAGATGAACACGCGCCTGCAGGTGGAGCATCCCGTCACCGAGATGATCACCGGGCTTGATCTGGTGGAGTGGCAGCTGCGCATCGCGGGCGGCGAGCCCTTGCCGCTCGCGCAGGAACAGCTCGCGATCCACGGGCATGCCATCGAGGCGCGCGTGTATGCGGAAGACCCCGCGCGCGGCTTCCTCCCGGCGATCGGCCGCCTGGAACACCTGCAGGAACCCGCAACGTCGGGCCATGTTCGTGTGGACACGGGCGTGCGGGAAGGCGACGAGATCGGCGTGCACTACGATCCGATGATCGCCAAGCTCATCTGCTGGGACAGTGACCGGGACGGTGCGCTGCGCCGGCTGCGGCAGGCCCTGGCCGACTATCAGGTGGCGGGGCTCGCCACCAATCTGCAGTTCCTGTCGGCCGTGGTTTCGCATCGCGCCTTCGCGCTGGCGCATCGCGAACCCGGTCTGCTCGACACGGGCCTCATCGAGCGCTATCAGGCAGAGCTGCTGCCCGCGCAGGAACCGGTGGACGACGAAGTCCTCGCCATCGCCGCGCTCGACCAGTGTCTGCGCGTGGTTCAGGCGGCGCAGCAGCGCGCCAGCGCCTCCGCCGATCCCGGCTCGCCGTGGCACGGCGCGAGCGGCTGGCGGCTCAATCAGGACAACCACCACGTCATCAGGTTTGTCGACGCCGGCAAGGCCGTCCAGGTCACCGCGCACTATCGCCCGCACGGGTATCTGCTGGATCTGCCGGGCGGCTCGCGCAACGTGTCGGGCGAGGTCGACGCCGACGGTGCCATCGCCGTGGAGATCGACGGCGCCCGCATGCTGGCGCAGGTCGTCCGCCGCGGGACGGAACTCACCGTGTTCGCGCGAGGGCGCAGTCACCGGCTGGAACTCGCCGTGACCGACGCCACGCACGAAGCCGGCGACGAAGGCTCGCTCGTGTCGCCGATGCCCGGCTCGGTGATCGACGTGCTCGTGAAGGTCGGCGACTCGGTGACGAAGGGCACCCCGCTCATGCTCATCGAGGCAATGAAAATGGAGCACACCATCGCCGCGCCGGCGGACGGTGTCGTGAAGGAAGTGTTCTTCGCCAAGGGCGACCAGGTGCGCGAAGGCGTGGAACTGCTGGCGTTCGAAGGACGCTGAGCGCGGCCAGGGAGAGACGAGGATGAAGTATCCGGCAGCCGTGAGGCTGGTCGAAGTGGGGCCGCGTGACGGCCTGCAGAACGAGGCGGCGATGGTGCCCACCGAAGTGAAGGTGGAACTCATCGAACGGCTTGCCGACGCGGGACTGCCCGCGGTGGAAGCCACGAGCTTCGTGTCGCCGAAGTGGGTGCCGCAGATGGGTGATGCCGCCGAGGTGATGGCGCGCATCCGCCGCAAGCCGGGCGTCAGCTACCCGGTGCTCGTGCCGAACATGAAGGGCCTGGAAGCGGCCATCGCGTCCCGCGCGGAGGAAGTTGCCGTGTTCGCCGCCGCCACGGAGTCCTTCTCCCGCCGGAACATCAACTGCAGCATCGACGAGTCCATCGACCGGTTCGCTCCCGTGTGCGAGACAGCGCTCGCGAAGGGGCTGCGTGTGCGCGGATACGTATCCGTCGTGGTCGGCTGTCCCTATGAGGGCGACGTGGATCCGCAGGCTGTCGCCCATGTGGCGAAGCGCCTGTTCGATCTGGGCTGCTACGAGGTCTCGCTGGGAGACACCACCGGCATGGGCACACCGGCGCGAACGCAGCGCATGATCGAAGCCGTCGCGAAGCAGGTCCCGGTGGACAAGCTGGGCGGGCACTTCCACGACACGTACGGACAGGCGCTGGGCAACATCCTCGCGTCCATGGATCTCGGCGTCGCGACGTTCGACTGCTCCGTCGCGGGACTGGGTGGTTGCCCTTACTCGCCCGGTGCCACGGGCAACGTCGCGACCGAAGACGTCCTTTATCTGCTCGATGGCCTCGGCGTGAAGACCGGTGTCGACATGACGAAGCTCGCGCAGGCCGGCGAGTTCATCTGCCAGGCCATCGATCGTCCCAACGCGTCGCGAGCCGGCCGCGCGCTCGCCGCCCGCGCGCGCCGGCTGGCCGCCTGAACCTGAATCCAAGATTGCCATGACGCCTTTCGACGAAGTTGCCTCGCCCTGCGTGCAGGTCTGCACCATGGACCCGGTCAGCGGTCTTTGCCGCGGATGCTTTCGAACCATCGACGAGATTGCGGTGTGGTCGCGACTGTCGAACCGCGACAAGCGCGAGGTGCTTGCGCGCGTGGCGGCGAGACAGATGCCCCTGACACCCCCGGTCTGACGGGCGCCACGGGCCACGCCCTGCCTCGTCCCGACGTCGCCCCCGACTCACCGCTCCAGGAATTCCACCATGCCGCTGTCCGCTCCCGCCCCACGCCACCTCAAGCACACGCGAACCGTCACGTGCCGGGGTTACCACCGCGACGACGGGCTGTGGGACATCGAGGGCCACCTCGTCGACACCAAACCCTTCGATGTGCCGAACATCGACCGGCCGGGCAACGTGCTGCCCGCCGGCGAGCCGATGCACGAGATGTGGATCCGCCTGACCGTCGACATCGACCTGCTCATCCACGACGTGGAGGTCGTCACCGACTGGGGGCCCTATCACGGCTGCGCGGCCATCACGCCGAACTTCCAGGCACTGAAGGGCCTGCACATCAAGCCGGGCTTCACGCTCAAGACGCGTGAGCTGCTGGGCGGCACCAAGGGCTGCACGCACCTGGTGGAGCTGCTGGGGCCCGTGGCCACCACCGTGTACCAGACGCTCTATGGCGCGCGGGAACGCGCGAAGCCTTCCGGCTCCGACGGCAAGCGACCGCCGCTCATCGGGACCTGCCACATGTACGCCGCCGACGGCGACCTCGTGCGCAAGCGCTGGCCGCAATGGGCGGTCGACCGCAAGCCCGCCCCCGAAAGCCTCTGACCGAGTCCCCACAACATGGCCACCAAACCGCTTGCCGGCATCCGCGTTCTCGATCTCACCCGGCTGCTGCCCGGGCCGGTGTGCACGCTGCATCTCGCCGACCTCGGCGCCGACGTCATCAAGATCGAAGATACGGGCCTGGGCGACTATGCGCGCACGCTGGGCGCGCCACCCGGGAAGACGGCACCGGTGTTCCTCGCGATCAACCGCAACAAGCGCGGCATGAAGCTGGACCTGAAGAAGCCCGAAGGCGTCGCGCTGTTCCTCGAACTCGTGCGTGACGCGCACATCGTCGTCGAGGGCTTCCGGCCCGGCGTCGTGGACCGGCTCGGTGTCGGCTACGAGGCGGCGCGTGCGGTGAACCCCGCGATCGTCTACTGCGCGATCTCCGGCTACGGCCAGACCGGCCCGTATCGCGAACTCGCGGGTCACGATCTCAACTATTGCTCTTACGCCGGCCTCACGGATCAGATCGGCGAGGCCGATCGCGACCCGGTCATTCCCAACTTCCAGATCGCCGACATCCTCGGCGGTGCGCTGGTCCCGGTAATGGGCATTCTCGCTGCGCTGTTCGACGCGCAGCGCAGCGGTCGAGGACGCTACGTGGATGCCGCGATGAGCGAAGGTGTGCTCGCGCACAACGTGCAGGCGCTCGCGGCGGTGGTCAATCACGGCGCGCCAACGCCGCGTGGCAGCGACCTGCTCTCCGGTCGCGAGGCCTGCTATCACGTGTACCGCACCGCCGACGGGAAGTTCATGGCTGTAGGCGCGCTGGAGACCAAATTCTGGAACGAGGTGTGCGACGTCGTAGGCCGACCCGACCTCAAGCCGCATCACTGGGCCGCCGGCGCCGACCCCGCACCGGCCATCGAAGCCCTGCGCACGATCTTCGCCTCGCGGACCCAGGCGCAATGGGTGGAGGCCTTCGCAGGCCACGACTGCTGCGTGAGTCCGGTGCGCCCCTTCGATGAAGCCATCGACGATCCGCAGCACAAGGCGCGCGGCATGATCGTGCGCGCACCGCATCCGACGGAAGGCGACGTGCTGCAGATCGCGCTGCCGCTCAAGCTCACGGACTTCGTGTTCGAAGTCGAACGTCCCGCGCCCGCGCCCGGCGAACACACGGCCGAGATCCTGCGCGGGCTCGGCCATTCCGACGCGCGCATCGCGGAGCTGCAGCGCACCGGCGTGATCTGATGTGAGCGGCTGGTACCGCCAGCTGTCACTGAGCGCCGCGGTACTCGCAGCGCTGTTCTATCTGGCCGGCGTGACACCGCCGTCCATTGTGTTCCTCGCCATTGCCATCTCCGGCGCGCTCCTCGAGATCGTCCCGCATGTCGTCTTTCTGCTGCGCCGTCAGGCGGAGAACGAGTCCGACGGTACCGAAGTGTCCCGCTATGACGTGCATCGCGTGCGCTATCGACAGGTGGACGATGTCTTCTGGATGAAGGCCGACGACGTCTTCGCCAGTCTCAACTGGCGCGATGGCGCCAGGGCCTTGCGGCGCCTGGATGCGACACAGTGCGACCGGCTCCCCGGGCAGTCGGGGGACTGGATTTCCGAATCGGGGCTGCGCGAGCTTCTCGGCAAGCGCACGGACGCGGAAGCCCGCCGGTTCCTCCTGTGGTGCGAGCGGGAAGTCTTCGAGGCGAGACGCCGGGTGGCCGCCCGGCGGAACGGGACGCACTGATCCGCTCGACTCTAAGGAAAATCCGCATAAGTCATGCGGACCTTCCTTAGCGTGTTCCCGCAGTGCCCCCGGTTGGCGCACCGCGACATCGGATTCTGTCCGCACAGCGCGCATCGGCAAGTTCTCTTTCTGCTCGAAGTCCTTGCGGTCATGATGCAACGCAATAGCGTTTGCGTCCTTTAGCTTCCAAGAGTTCCCGACCTGCTGTTCCTCCCTTGACGCCATCGCGCCCGGTCTCTTAAATCGCGCAGTTCGCCGAGTTCCCGGACGGCGAGCGATGCCTTGCGGAAATGCCTGCGTGCTGCCTGTGGCGCGCGCGACATCGAAGCCGGGAGGAAAAAAAGCAGAACGATCCTTGGAGGAAGAACATGTTGAACGAAGAGCTCGAACTCCGGCGTCGGGAGTTCCTGAGGCTGGCAGGAGGCAGTGCCTTCATGTCGGTGGCAGTGGGCGCGGGCCTCGCCGGTTTCTCGTCCGCAGCCTGGTCGGCCCATCATCTGAAAGTGCTGTCGGAAACCGAAGGCCGGGCGCTGCTCGCCATGGCACGCACGCTGTTTCCGCATGACTTCCTGGCGGATGCCTTCTACGGCAATGTCGTGAACAACGTCGATGGCCGCGCCGACGCGAGCGCCGAGACGAAGAAACTTGTCACCGACGGCATCGCGCGCCTGGAACGGATGGCCGCACAGAACTTCAACGGCGCCGGCTTTGCGCAGCTGCCCGAGAAGTCGCGTGTGCGCATTCTCAAGACCATCGAGAAGTCTCCTTTCTTCAGCTACATGTACGGCGAAACGCTGGGCGGACTCTACGGCAACTCCGAGGTGTGGAAGATCTTCGGCTACGAAGGCTCTTCCGTGGAGAAGGGCGGGTACATCGAGCGCGGATTCGACGACATCAGCTGGCTGCCGAAGGACTGAGGGGGAGACATGGCCAAATTCGATCTGAACGACGACTCCGTAGTCGTCATCATCGGCTCGGGCGCCGGCGGCGGAACGCTGGGCAACGAGCTGGCACAGAAAGGCGTGAAGGTCGTCTGTCTGGAAGCCGGGCGTCGTCTGACGCTGGGCGACATCACCAACGACGGCGACATGTTCGGCAAGATTTCCTGGCTGGACCCGCGCGAGGGCTCCGGCGACCTGGACCCCGGCTTCCCGGCGTGGATCTGCAAGACCGTGGGCGGCACGACGGTGCACTGGGCGGCAGCCTCGCTGCGCTTCCAGCCGCACGAGTTCAAGGCGCTCTCGCACTACGGTCGCGTGGTCGGCGCCAACCTGGACGACTGGCCCATCTCGTACGACGACCTCGCGCCCTACTACGATCGCGCCGAGGACAAGATGGGCGTCACCGGCACGAACGGCATTCCGCGTCTGCCTGGCAACAACAACTACCAGGTGCTCGCGGCTGGCGCGAAGAAGCTCGGCTACACCGACTATCACACCGGCAACATGGCCATCAATTCCAAGGTGCGCGATGGCCGGCCGGCCTGTCGACAGATCGGCTTCTGCATGAGCGGCTGCGCGATCGGTGCCAAGTGGTCCACGCTGTACACGGAGATTCCGAGAGCGGAAGAAACGGGCAATTTCGAGCTGCGCCCGGAGTCGATGGTGATCCGCATCAATCACGATGCGAGCGGCAAGGCCACCGGGGTGGTGTACGCGGATGCGAAGGGCGTCATGCGCGAGCAGAAGGCCCGCATCGTCTGCGTGGCGGGCAACTCCATCGAGACGCCGCGCCTGCTGCTCAACTCCGCGTCCAGCATGTTCCCCGACGGGCTGGCCAACTCTTCCGGTCAGGTGGGCCGCAACTACATGCCGCACCTCACCGGCGCGGTCTACGCCGTGATGCCGGGTGAAGTGAACCTGCACCGCGGCACGCAGATGGCCGGCATCATCCGCGATGAGTCCGTGCACAACGACCGCCGCGGCTTCGTGGCCGGCTACGAGCTGGAAACCCTGCCGGCCTTCGGCATGCCAGGCTATCCCGCCTATGCCAAGCCGGGCGCCTGGGGTCGCGAGTACGCGCGCGACATCGAGGCCTACCGCAACGTGGCGGGCCTGTGGATCGTGGGCGAGGACATGCCGCAGGAGATCAACCGGGTCACGCTCAGCACGAAGCAGAAGGACCGCTTCGGCATGCCGGTGGCGCACGTCCACAAGCAGGACCACCCGAACGACAAGGCCATGCGCGAACACGCCTGGAAGCAGTCGACCGCGCTGTACGAGTCGCTCGGTGCGCGCAAGGTGTACACGCGCATGCCCTTCTCCTCCACGCACAACCTGGGTACCTGCCGCCAGAGCAGCGATGCGGCGTCCGGCGTGTGCAACGGGTTCGGGCAGACGCACGACATCGGCAACCTGTTCATCTCGGACGGCAGCCAGTTCACGACCAGCGCGGCGGAGAACCCG
>CAZEDA010000030.1:0-17993 GCA_964510915.1 uncultured Rhodocyclaceae bacterium
GTCGCCGATGCGCTGGTGGCAAAGGTCGCGGAACGCGCGAAGTCGCTCAAGGTCACGCAGGGCATGGATGACACCGCCGAGATGGGGCCGCTCGTCACCCGGGCGCATCTCGACAAGGTGAAGGGCTACGTGGGCAAGGGCGTGGACGAAGGGGCGAAGCTCGTCGTGGACGGCCGCGGACTGCGCGTGCCGGGCTGCGAGGACGGCTTCTTCCTCGGCGGGTGCCTCTTCGACGACGTGCAGCCCGGCATGACGATCTACCGCGAGGAGATCTTCGGGCCGGTGCTCGGCATCGTCCGCGTGCCGGACTTCGATGCCGCCGTGAAGCTCATCAACGACCACGAGTACGGCAACGGCGTGTCGATCTACACCCGCGACGGCGACGCCGCCCGCGAATTCGCGATGCGTGTGCAGATCGGCATGGTGGGCATCAATGTGCCGATCCCGGTGCCGATGGCGTTCCACAGCTTCGGCGGCTGGAAGAACTCGCTCTTCGGCGATCACCACATGTACGGTCCGGAAGGGGTGCGCTTCTTCACGCGCATGAAGACGGTCACCAGCCGCTGGCCCACCGGCATCCGATCGGGTGCCGAGTTCGTCATGCCCACGATGAAGTAGCGCGTCGCGGCCGCACGTCATGGCAGTCCTGCAGACGATCGACGCTCTCACCGCACGGATGGGCGAACCACGCCCCGCCGTGCGGCAGAAGTTCCACACCACGCTCACGCCCCAGGCGCGGGCATTCCTGGACATCTCTCCGCTAGCCTTCTTCGCCACCGTGGACGAGCACGGCGTGCCGATGGTGTCGCCGAAGGGCGATCGCGCGGGCTTCATCCGCGTCGAGGACGAGCGCACGCTGCTCATTCCCGAGCGCAGCGGCAACCGGCTCATCTACACGCTGCGCAACATCCTCGCGAACGGCCACCTCGCGATCACGGCGCTGGTTCCCGCCACGGGCGAGACGCTGCGCCTGGAGGGCCGCGCGGAACTCGACGACGACGCCGCCCTCTGCGCGTCCTTCACGGAACGCGGTCGACCCGCTCTGCTGGTGCTCCGCTTCCATCTCGACAAGGCCTACTTCCACTGCGCGAAGTCGCTGCTGCGGGCCGGCGTGTGGGATACCGCCACCTGGCCGAAGGCCATGGCCATCTCGTTCGGCAAGGAGATCGCCGCCAACCAGGGACTCGCGCCCTGCGACGTGGACGCCTTCGATGCCGGCGTCGCGGAACGCTACCGCACGGACCTCTGACATGAAGCGCAGCGCCGCCGCTGCGCCGGAAACGAGCGTCGATCAACACCGCGCCTGCGTGCTGTGGGCCATGGTCGCGTTCGTGGTCCCGACGATGGGACGCTTCGTCTTCACGCCGGTGCTGCCGCTCATGCAGGCGGACGGCGGACTGACACTCGTCGATGGCGGCTGGCTCGCTGCCGCCAATCATCTGGGCTACCTCGTCGGCGCACTCACCGGGACCCGTCTGTCGCTGGACGAGCGCACGTCGCTCCGGTTGGGCATGACGGGGGTCGCCCTCACCGTCCTCGCGATGGCCGTCTCCGGTCCCTTTGCACTCTGGTTCGCGCTACGCATGGCGGCGGGGATCGCCGCGGCCTGGGCCTTCATCCACATTTCCGCGTGGGGTCTGCGCCATGCGATGGCGGCCAACCGGCCGCAGTGGGGCGGCTGGATCTTCATGGGTTCCGGCATCAGCCTCATCGCGTCGGGCCTCATCTGCACGGCGTGGATCGCCGCGTCCGGCGGCGCGGCTGGCGCGTGGCTGCTGAACGGCGCCTTTCTCGCGCTGATCACTGCGGCGCTGTGGCCCCGCGCGGGCGAGCCCGGCAGGATGGCCTCATCCACCGCCAAGCGGCGTGTCACAGTGCGCAATCGAAGCATCGATCGCCTGGTTGTCGCCTACGGCCTGGGCGGCTTCGGCTATGTGACCGCTGCCACCTTCCTGCCTGTGCTCGCGAAGGCAGTCCTCGGTGCCGGCCTCGGCTACACGCTCTTCTGGCCGCTCTTCGGCGTCGCGGCGCTGTCGACGTTGTTCATCGCGTCGCCGCTCGGTCTGCGCCTCGGGGATGCACGGACGTTCCGCTACAGCCTCGCCATCATGGCGCTCGGCAACGCAGCGATGGCATGGCTCTCCGACGCCTGGGCCCTGGCGCTCGGCACCGTTGCGATCGGCGGCACGTTCATGGTGCTGTCGCTGCTGGGACTTCGCGATGCCCGCCGGCGTGTGCCGCCGGAAGCGGCGACGACGCTGATCGGTCGCATGACCATCGCCTGGGCCATCGGACAATGCGTTGGGCCGGTGGTCTCCGCCTACCTCGCGGGTGCTGACGGTCGCTTCTCCGGTGCGCTCGCGCTCGCTGCGGTCGCCCTCGCGGCCGCGAGCCTCATCACGCCGCCCGACCTCAAGCCGAGTCACTGAACCCAAAAGAAAAGGGCCGCGGATTCGCAGCCCTTTCCGGACAACACTCACACAACCTGCAGAAGAATCAGCTGAGCGGCACCGGCACGAAGAACTTCGAGTCGTTGCGCTGGACCAGCAACGCCACGCGATCCCTCGCGCGATCCACCATGGACTTCAACTCGTCGGCGGAATCGATGGGTTCGCTGTTGAGCGCGAGGATCACATCGCCGGGGCGGATGCCGGCTTTCGCGGCGGGGCCTTCGACCCGTTCCACCACCACGCCGTTGGCGGTCTTCAGGCGATCCTTCTCCATCGGGTTGAGCGGACGCACCACCATGCCGAGCTGAGTCGGCTTCACGGGCGGTTCGACCTGCGCGACCTTCTCCGCGGGCATCTCGCCCAGCTTCACGCCGACGTCACGCGACTTGCCGTCGCGCCAGACTTCCAGCTTGAAGTCCGCGCCGGGACGCCCTTCGCCGATCATGCGGGGCAGATCGATCGACTGGTCCACCGCCTTGCCGTTGACGCCAAGAATCACGTCACCCACTTTGAGCCCGGCGGCTTCCGCGGGACTGCCCTTCTCCACACCGGACACCAGCGCACCACGAGCGCGATCGAGACCGAACGTGCCCGCCAGTTCCTTGTTCACCTGCTGGATCGTGACGCCGATGCGGCCGCGCTGCACCTTGCCGTACTTGAGCAGATCGTCCTTCACCTTGATGGCGACATCGATCGGAATCGCAAACGACAGCCCCATGTATCCGCCGGTGCGGCTGTAGATCTGCGAGTTGATGCCGATCACTTCGCCGTTCAGATTGAACAGCGGGCCGCCCGAGTTGCCGGGATTCACCGCAACGTCGGTCTGGATGAACGGTACGTAGGCGTCACTCGGGAGGCTGCGCGACTTTGCCGACACGATGCCGGCCGTCACCGTGTTCTCGAGACCGAAGGGCGAGCCGATGGCCGCCACCCAGTTGCCGACCTTCACGCTGTCGGGACTGCCGATGCGCACGGTGGGCAGATCGGAAGCCTCGATCTTCAGCACCGCGACATCGCTGCGCGAATCCACACCGATGATCTTCGCGGGGAAATCGCGACGGTCCGTGAGACGCACGGTCACTTCGTCGGCATCCTTCACCACGTGGGCGTTCGTGAGAACGTAGCCGTCCTTCGTGAGAATGAAACCGGAGCCCACGCCCTGAACGGGCGATCCGCCCTGATCCGGCGACTCGGGCTGCGGCTGGAACTTGCGGAAGAACTCCTGCAGCGGGTCGGGTACGCCCTGCATCTGCGGTGAGGGGCCGCGTGCGGTGCGTGCGACTGCAATGTTGACGACTGCAGCACCTTCGCTTTCCACGAGCGCGCTGAAGTCAGGCAGAGCGACCGGCGCTGCCGCGGGTGCCGGCGCGGCGACGGCTGCCGGGTTGTTGGCGTGGGAGTGGGGAACGACCGCGCGCTCGAAACCGAACTGCGCAGCGAAAAGACCTGCCGCGAACGCGACAGCAACAGCAGATGCGAGAACCGTTTTCTTCATGGAATCGACCCCTGGAGGCAAAGCGAAGACAGCGCTTAGAACCGGCGATCTTCCGCGAGGTTCCCGAACCGGAGATCGCGTGCGCGTCGGCGCCGCTGCGCCCTTCGATCCAGGCTCTCCTGCGTCTGTTAGGCTCGCGGCATGGCGAGGAAACTTTTCACGAATGCCCGTGTCGTGACGGCCACCGAGGTGTTTCTCGGCACGGTCGAGATCCACGCCGATCGCATCGTGCGCATCGATCTCGGCGCGACGAGCCTGCCCGGAGCCGAAGACTTCGGCGGCGACTATCTCGTTCCCGGGACGGTGGACCTCTGGGCGGGCCGCATTGCGGGCCGAACCGCAGCGGCCCGCGAATCCGCGCTCGTGTCGACGGATCTCGCCGCGGCCGTGGCCGGCTGCACGACGCCCTTTTCCGTTCTGCCTGTGCCCGCCACCTCGGCGCCGGACGAGGGAGCCGGGCTGCGCCGTCTCGCCGACGCCATCACGGACTGGCGGCAGCGCGGCACGCTCCGGTGCGAACACTTCCTCCGACTGGCGGCCGGCAGCCCGGTCTCGACCTTGATCCCCGAGTTCGTCATGCGCCTGGGCACCGATCTCGCGCGGGTCCTCGGGGTCGACGCCGCGGGCGTCGCCGCCCTCCCGTCTGGGGAACTCCCGGCAGACACAAGCTTCTGGCGGTCGGCCGGCCTCCGTGTGGGGGTTGCTGCCCTCACCAGCACGGAGGAGCGAGCCGCGGCCCGCGCCAGTGGCATCGGCCTCGCCCTGTTTCCCGCCACGCCAGCGGCGGTCGAAGCCGCCCTGCAGGACGGCTTCCAGGTGGTGGCGACCTGGCAGTCCATTCGGCCCGACCGGCTCGATCGCCGGGTGCCGGATGGCTCGGATCTGGCCCTGGCCTCCGCCGGATCGCCTCTGTCCCTCCTGCAGACTCCCTTCGTGCTGCACGACCAGGAAGGCTGGGACCTCGCAACGGCAATGGCTACGGTCAGTGCGGTGCCGGCCCGGGTGGCCGGCCTCGCCGATCGCGGCGCCCTCGCCATCGGGCTCCGGGCCGATTTTGTCCGCGTCCGTTGTGAGGGCTCGCTCGCCGTGCCGGTCGCGACCTGGCGGGGCGGTCAGCGAATTTCCTAGCCGGAACTCCGCAGAAATCCCCCTCCATCGCACGTCGCCGATCGACAACACATTTCTCGAAATCAATCCGGCACTTAGCGTGTCAACTGTCGCGCAGGCTTACAACAGTCTGACTGCGAATACCTTCCGGATTTGCACATTCCCGAATAGTCATCGACTTAGGCTGCCTGGCATGCCAAATGCAGAATAGGTTGGCATTGGGGGAAGGAGACCTGTCATCCGAACCTCCAGAAAGTACGATCGGCCGGGGAGGAGACCTACGATCACCGGCCAAGCCCCGCTCGAGGGCGGCCAAGATCGGCTGACAAGACGTACCCCGGCCAGATGTTGATTCAAGGACCCCCGCTCACGCGGGGGTTTGTTTTTCCGGCGCCCGCTCACTCCGTGCGATCATCCGGCCCGTCCTCGCGTCACCGCCCTGCCATGCTGCCTGCCGGATCCCACCGTTTCTGCGTCGCCCCGATGATGGACCTCACGGACCGTCACGCGCGCGCCTTTCTCCGGGTGCTGAGCCGGCGTGCGCGGCTGTACACGGAAATGATCACGACAGGCGCGCTCATTCATGGCGATGCCCCGCGATTTCTCCGCTTCGATCCCACCGAGCATCCGGTCGCCATCCAGCTGGGAGGCTCCGACCCGGCCGACCTGGCGCGCTGCGCCCGCATGGCGGCCGACGCCGGCTACGACGAGGTGAACCTCAATGTGGGTTGCCCGAGCGACCGTGTGAAGAGCGGGCGCTTCGGCGCCTGCCTGATGGCCGAACCCGCTCTTGTGGCCGAATGCGTAGCCGCCATGGCCGATGCCGTGGCGATCCCCGTGACCGTGAAGACCCGCATCGGCATCGACCGCGATGACTCCACCGGGCGCCTGTACACCCTCGTGGACGCCGTGGCCGCCGCGGGATGCCGGATCGTGATCGTGCACGCGCGAAACGCGTGGCTGGACGGCCTGTCGCCCAAGGAGAATCGCGAGATTCCCCCGTTGCGCTACGAGATCGTCCATCAGCTGAAGCGGGATCGCCCCGAACTCACCATCGTCCTCAACGGTGGCCTCAAGACTCTCGAGAGCACCGCCGCGGAGCTCGCCTTCGTGGACGGCGCGATGCTCGGCCGGGAGGCCTACTACAACCCGTGGCTGCTGGGACGGGTGGATTCCGAGCTGTTCGGCGAATCGGACCGCTGCGCGACTCGTACCGAGGCCGTGCGGCAGTTCGGCGAGTACCTGGAACGCGAAGTCCGTGGCGGCACCCCGCTCCACGCCATCACCCGGCACATGCTCGGTCTGTTCCAGAGCTGTCCCGGCGCCCGGACCTGGCGGCGGACACTCAGCGAGCGCGTCCATGAGGCAGGGGCCGACATTGGCCTCGTCGCCGAAGCGCTCGCCGCCGTTCGCGAGCCCGAAGCCGAAGGCGCTCTCGCCGCCTGATTCGCCGGTCTCCGGACAAAAAAATGCCGCTCCGGACCCGCTTGGGCCCAGGGCGGCAGTGACTTCGGCGAGCCTTCCGGCGGAAGGTCAGCGCAGATCTTCGATATAGCTCGCCTTGCGGTACGGGGCGCCGCCAGCCTGACGGGATCCGGAATCGATCACTGCCGCGACGACGGCGCGACCGGCGGGGCCCGCAGCGAGCGTCGGCTGGACCGGATCGACCCGCACGGTGACGAGGTCCCCGCGGCCGGCCACCAGGCCATCGTCGACGCGAGCGGTCATGAACGTGCGTCCGTCCTCGTCCGGCACATTGAGGCTCACGTTCGCCCACATGGGGCCGTTGACTGCGGAATTGGCGAGAGATCGCTCGACCAGGACACCCGGACGCGCCTCCACATAAATGCCCTCGACACGACCCATGATTTCGCGACCCGAACCCCCGGTCACGGACGTGCATCCCTGGGCTGCGACGAGCAGCAGGGCGATCGACAAACACTTGCGAAACAGCATCATGACCTCCACGCGAACACCAACGACACGGCGCGCGTCGAGACCTTCGAAACCGCACCCACCTTGTCTTGCGGCACTGCAACCGCTGGCGAAAAGACTTACGACCAAAGCTCACAAATCTTTAGGTTTGACGATGTCGCCCTTCGGCCGGAAATCGGACGGGTACGCCGCCCGCGACAACGACAGTCCACGGCATGCCCCGACTGCCATAATGGCGAATCCCGTTACCCGCCCGCGGTTCGCGGCACGCTCATGAAGCTCCAGCAATTCCGCACGATCGTGGAGGTCTCGCGCCAGAACCTCAATCTGTCGAAGGCCGCCCAGACGCTGTTCATATCGCAGCCCGCACTCAGCAAGCAGATCCTTCAGCTCGAGGAGGAACTGGGCATCACCATCTTCGTGCGCGCCGGCAAGCGGTTCGTGGGCATCACGCCGCCGGGCATGGAAGTCCTCGCCATCGCGGAGCGCATCCTCATGGAGGCGCAGAGCCTCAAGGACGTGAGTGCCGAGTTCCATCACGAGACGTCGGGCGCGTTCACCATCGCGACCACCCACACGCAGGCGCGGTATGCACTGCCCCCGGTGGTCCGGCAGTTCATGCGCAAGTACCCGCAGGTGCGGCTGTCACTGCGACAGGGCAGCCCCACGCAGATCGCCGAGCAGGTCACGCACGGCCAGGCCGACATCGCCATCGCCACGGAGGCCCTGGAACTCTATGACCAGCTGGTGATGCTGCCCTGCTACGAATGGAACCGGTGCGTGGTGGTGCCGCCGAAGCATCCGCTGCTGTCGGTGAAGCGGCTCACCCTCGAGGCACTGGCGAAACACCCGGTCATCACCTACGACTTCGCGTTCACCGGCCGCTCCACGATGCAGCGGGCGTTCGAGGCACGCGGACTCACGGCGGACATCGTCCTCACCGCCATCGACGCAGACGTGATCAAGACCTACGTGGAACTCGGACTGGGCGTGGGCATCATCGCGCAGATGGCCTTCGACCCGAAGCGCGACAGCCATCTCCGCAGCATCGACGCGAGCCACCTGTTCGAACCGAACGTCACACGCATCGGCATCCGGCGCGGCGCGTATCTCCGCGGATTCGCCTACGACTTCATCGCGATGTTCGCGCCGCACCTGACGCGCGAGGTGATCGACACCGCGATGGCGACACCACGCGCGCCCGCGTAGCGAAGCCCCCTGGCCATGTGGTTCGTCGGACTTCTCATCGGGGCGCTCGTCGGTGGAATCACCGGCGACGATGGTGCGATCGTGGTGGGCGCGCTGGGCGGCGCGATCATCGCGTACCTCCTGAAGTCGCGTCGCGTCCCGCCGGCGGACCGGGCTGCCGCCGAAGCGCTCGCGGCCCGCGTCGACCAGCTCAGCGAAACGGTGACCGAACTCCGGACGCGCATTTCGAATCTCGAGTCTGGCGCAACGCCGCAAGCCCCCGCAGTCGCCCCGCCAACGCAAACGCCTGCGCCCGCTGCCACTACGCCATCGGCAGCACCGGTCGAAGCGCCAGCCCTCATCACGACACGGACCGAGGCAGTTCCCGCCGCACCGACGCCAGAGAACGCGTCAGCAGTCGACACCTCCGAACCCGCCTATGTAGACGCACCACCGCTGTCCGGCACATGGGGCGGCCCGGCAACCCGCCCCGAGTGGCTGCAGAAGATCATCGCGTGGTTCACCGGCGGCAACACCGTCGTGCGCGTTGGCGTGATCCTCCTGTTCTTCGGCGTGGCGTTCGCGCTGCAATATGCCTACGAACACTCGAACCTCCCGCCGGAACTGCGGGTGGGCGGCGCCATGGTCGGCGGCATCGTCCTGCTGGCCCTCGGATGGCGTCTGCGGCACAAACGCGCGGGCTTTGCGATGGCGCTGCAGGGCGGCGGCCTCGGGATCATGTACCTCACCATCTTCGCGGCACTGCGGCTGTATGCGCTGCTGCCGCCGACGATGGCGTTCGCCCTGCTCGCAGTGATGGCTGCGTGCTCGATCGTGCTGGCCGTCCGGCAGAACTCCCAGGCACTCGCCATCCTCGCCGCGAGCGGCGGATTTCTGGCACCCGTGCTTGCGTCCACCGGCGGCGGCAGCCATGTCGCGCTGTTTTCCTACTACCTGCTGCTGGACGCGGTGATCCTCGTCATCGCGTCGCGCCGGGCGTGGCGACCGCTCAATCTCACGGGCTTCGTGTTCACGTTCGTGATCGGAGGCCTCTGGGGGGCGGATCACTACCGGACGGAACTGTGGGCTTCCACGCAGCCGTTCCTCTTCGGCTTCTTCGTGATCTTCCTCGCGATCCCCGCGCTCTACGCGAGGCGCGCCGACGCAAAGTCCGACCGCTATCTCGACGGCACGCTGCTGTTCGGGCTTCCGGTGACCGCGGGCGGTCTGCAGTACGCCCTGGTGCGGGAGTTCGAGTACGGCATGGCGATCAGCGTGCTCGCGATGTCCGCGTGCTACGTGATCGCGGCGTGGCTCGTCCGACGCCGGCACGGCGCGGCGCTGCCCCTCCTGGTCGCCTCGCTCGCTGCTCTCGCGTTCGTCTTCGCGACGCTGGCGATCCCTCTCGCCCTCGACCCCCGCTGGTCCTCGGCCGCCTGGGCAATGGAAGGCGCGGCCGTGATCTGGATCGGACTTCGCCAGCAGCGCTGGCTTCCCCGTGTCGCCGGCTACGTGCTGCAGATCGCGGCCGCCGCGCTCTTTCTCGACGATCTCGACTTCCAGCCGGTATCCGCGTCCGCGTGGCCCGTGGCCAATCGTGCGGCACTCGGTTTTCTCTTTCTCGCGGGTGCCGCGCTCTTCTCGGCCTGGGCGCTGCGGAGCTATCGAGAGCGACTCGCCACGCTGGAACGCTACGCCCCGGTGGTCACGCTGGCGATCGGCCTGTTCTGGTGGCTCGTCGGCGCGATCCGCGAGATCGACCTCTTCGTGCCCGACCCGCATCAGGGCGGCACACTGCTGCTGGTCCTCGCTGCTTCCGCCATCTCTCTCGACATCGCCCGAACCCGGCTGGCATGGACTGAACTGCGTGTCCCCGCAACCGGTGCGATCCTGATCGGCTTCCTCGCGCTGCTCGTCCAGCTGCATGACGACGCGCCGCCCCTCGCCGGCATCGGTGCCATCGGCTGGCCGGCGCTGTTCGCCGCGCACGGCTGGGTGCTGTGGCGCTCGCGCGAGACCGAAGATTGGGTCACCCGCGGAGGCCACGTCACCGGCCTCTGGCTGCTCACGCTCGTGCTCGGGACACACGCGCATTGGCTGCTGGGCGTTCTTGCTGGCGCCTCGACCGCGTGGCCCATAGCCGCGGCGATGGCGACGACGGCACTCGTGATCGGCGCCGTCCTGAGCGCGTCGGAGCGGCGGCCATGGCCCGTGGCCAGGCTTCGCCGCACTTACCTGCTGCATGGATGCGGCCCGATCGCCATCGCGCTGCTGGTGGTAACGGTGATCGCGAACTTCGCCGTCGACGGCAACCCGGCCCCGCTGCCCTACGTGCCTGTGCTGAATCCGCTGGATCTCGCCTCGCTGGGCGCCCTTGCAGCCATCGCACGATGGGGCTTCGTGACGCAACGCGATGAAGGCCTGCTGACTTCCCTGGAGGCGCCCGCCTGGGCTGGCATCGCCGTGATCGGCGCCACCTCCTTTCTCGTCGCGAACGCCGTGCTGCTGCGAGCGCTGCACCACATGGCCGGCACGCCGCTGGAGCCCGACCGCGTGCTCGCTTCCACGCTCGCGCAAGCCGCGCTGTCGCTCTTCTGGACGGCGATCGCGCTGGGACTCATGGTCTCGGCGCATCGGTGGCAACGGCGCGCGCCATGGATCGTGGGCGCGGCTCTGCTGGCCGTCACCGTCGTGAAGATGATGGCGTTCGATCTCTCGAATCTCGGCACCGTCGAACGCATCGCCTCGTTCCTCGGCGTGGGCACCCTCATGCTGGTGGTGGGTTACTTCGCGCCGGTCCCGCCGAAAGCGAGAGCCCAGACATGACCACTCAGGAACTGCGCCGCGCGCAACGACCCGCTTTTCGTCTTCCGTCGCCTTCGGCCATCGGGTCACTCGCGCGAGTCGCGATCCAGGCCTTTGTCGTTTTCTGGACTGTGACACCTTCGCCCGCCCACGCCACCGCCGATGCCCCCTCTTCATTCGCCTACGCTGCGACGATCCAGGCGGCACACGGGGACGCCCTCTACCGCCTGCGGCTGCCGGCGGTCGTGTACACCCACGCCGCGCACGCCGATCTCAGGGACCTTCGGGTCTTCAACGCCAGGGGCGAGGCCGTTCCCCACGCGCTGCAACCTGCTGAATCCGCCACCGGCCCGGAGACCCGAACACGGGTTCCGGTGTTCCCGATCCCGACCGTCAGGAACGACAACGGCGTCGAAGGGTTCCGCGTCGAGATGCGCACCGGCGGTGCCGTGATCCGCGTGCTCGGCGCGGACAGCAATGCCGCGGCCCGCGGATTCAGCTGGCTCGCCGACGCGAGCGGCATATCGCGTCCGTTCGATCACCTCGACCTGGAACTCGCAGACAGCGCGGACTCCACGCTGGCGCACGTGGATGTCCGCGTCTCCGAGGACTTGAAGTCCTGGCGTACCGTGGCCGAGGCCGCTCCCGTAGTGCGCACCCGCGTGGGCACCGACAGTCTGCAGCGCCTGCGCATCGACACGCCGGGCGCCCGCGGCCGCTACGTCCTTCTCATCGCACTGCCGAACGGCACGCCACTGCCGCTGAAGGGCGTTCATGCGGTGCTCGCACCAGGCAAGGCTGCGGCTCCCTTCGAATCGGTCGCGTTCGACGCCACGGGCACCGATCGTGACCAGGCCTCATGGGAGTACGACCTCGGCCGCGCCCTGCCGGCCCGGGAAGTCGCGCTCAGCGTGCCGGATGGCAATGTCCTGCTGCCTGTGGAGATCGCTTCGCGCAACGACGCCTCCGCACCCTGGCGCCCGCTCGCCACCGCCACCGCCTATTCGCTGCGCCAGGGCGGGGTTTCGTACGACAGCGCGCCCATCCCGGTGTCGGGTTCCCCCGCCCGGTTCTTCCGAGTCCGCCTGGTATCCGGCAAGGAAACCATGCCCCGGGAGGCCCCGAAGCTTGCGATCCGCTGGCGATCGGACGACCTCGTCTTCGCGGCGCGGGGCGAGCCTCCCTTCACCCTCGCCTTCGGCAAGGGCGACGCCCGGGACGGCGCGATGCCGGTAGCCTCCCTGATACCGGGGTTCGGTACGCCGGCCGCGCTTGAGCCCACCCCCGCCGCCATCGGGCAGATCCGGGAGCACGCGGGCGTGGCCGCCCTCAAGACGCCCCTGCCCTTCGGTCGCTGGGCGCTCTGGGGTCTGCTCGGCGTGGGCACCGCCATGCTGGTGTCCATGGCGATCCGCCTCGCCCGGGGTGCCGGCGCCCCGCCCCCAAAGCCCTGATCGTCCGTAAATCGATTTAATCGATCGACCCGAGTCCTTTTCCTCGTTGGATTCGATCGCCTTGCGCCTCTACAGTTCGGTCCGTGCACAAGACGTGCGCCACCTGAAACCCAACGCAAGGAGCGATTCCATCATGTCCACCCAAACCATCAGCCGTGAAGGTCAGCGCGTCCCCGAGGTGAGCTTCCGCGTTCGCGAGAACAACGAGTGGAAGACCGTCACCACCCGCGACCTGTTCGCCGGCAAGACCGTCGTCGTCTTCTCCCTGCCCGGCGCGTTCACGCCGACCTGCTCGTCGACCCACCTGCCCCGCTACAACGAACTCGCCCCGGCGTTCCGTGCCAACGGCGTCGACTCGATCCTGTGCGTGTCCGTCAACGACACGTTCGTGATGAACGAGTGGGCCAAGGACCAGGAGTCGGACAACGTGACCCTGGTGCCGGACGGCAACGGCGAGTTCACCGAAGGCATGGGACAGCTCGTCGACAAGCATGACCTCGGTTTCGGCAAGCGGTCGTGGCGCTACTCGATGCTCGTGAAGGACGGCGTGGTCGAGAAGATGTTCATCGAGCCGAACAAGCCCGGCGACCCCTTCGAAGTCTCCGACGCCGACACGATGCTCGCGTACATCAACCCCACCGCGCGCAAGCCGGACCAGGTCGCGATCTTCACCCGTGAGGGCTGCCAGTTCTGCGCGAAGGCCAAGGCCCGTCTGACCGAACTCGGCTACGACTACGTGGAAGTGCCGCTGCCGCACACGATCCGCAGCCGCGTCGTCGGCGCCGTCGCTGACGCTCGCACCGTGCCGCAGATCTTCATCAACGGTCAGCACATCGGCGGTCACGAGGAACTCGAAGCCTGGTCTCGCCAGGCGGCCTGAGTCCCCGCTCCCGTCGCAAGAACGCCGGGGAGCCAGTCTCCCCGGCGGTCATCACCCCCTAGGAACCCGCTGCAATGAACCACCTCCACACCGATGTGGCCGTGATCGGCGCCGGCACTGCCGGACTCGCGGCCTACCGCGCAGCCATCGCTGCGGGCAAGCGCGCCCTGCTCATCGAGTCGGGGCCCTATGGCACCACCTGCGCCCGCGTCGGCTGCATGCCGAGCAAGCTGCTGATCGCAGCCGCGGAGGCCGCGCATGCGCCTGCCCGCTGGAACGAGTTCGGACTCCGGCTCGAAGGGTCTGTCCGCGTGGATGGCGAAGCCGTCATGGCGAGAGTGCGTCGCGAACGCGACCGTTTCGTGGGCTTCGTCGTCGAAGGCGTGGATCGCATCCCGGAAGCGGACCGGATTCGTGGCCTCGCGCGGTTCGTCGACGATCACACCCTCCAGGTCGGCGAGTCGATGCGCATCGGGTTCCGTTCTGCCGTCATCGCGACCGGCTCGTCGCCCGCCATCCCCGCATTCCTGCGGGCCGCGGAAGACCGACTCGTCGTGAACGATGACATCTTCGACTGGCATGACCTTCCCCGGTCGGTCGCCGTCTTCGGGCCGGGCGTGATCGGCCTCGAGCTGGGCCAGGCGCTCCATCGTCTGGGCGTTCGCGTCCACATGTTCGGCAAGGGCGGGCTGGTCGGTCCCTTCGCCGACCCCGCCATCCGGCGGTATGCGCTCGACACCTTCAACGCCGAGTTCCCGCTCGACCCGGATGCCGACGTGCACAGCATCGTCCGCACGGCCGACGGCGTTCGAATCGAGTATCGGGAGCGGTCAGGCGAACTGGCGACTCTCGACGTCGACTACGTGGTTGCCGCCACGGGTCGTACCCCGAACGTCTCGAGCCTGAGTCTCGAACTGACTTCTCTTCGACTGGATTCCCGTGGCGTTCCGCTGTTTGATCGGCACACGCTCCGCTGCGGCACGAGCCACGTATTCATCGCCGGGGACGCGAACAACGACGTGCCGCTGCTGCACGAGGCCGCGGACGAAGGACGGATCGCCGGCGAGAACGCGGCCAGCCTCCCCGCCGTGAACCCCGGCCTCCGCCGGGCGCCCATCGGCATCGTCTTCTCGGATCCGCAGCTCGCGACCGTGGGCGCGCGTTTCGACACGCTCCGTCCGGACACTTTCGTCACCGGCGAGGTCTCCTTCGAGGACCAGGGCCGCTCGCGCGTCATGCTCCGCAACAAGGGCCTGCTGCACGTGTATGCGGACATCGAGACCGGCGCCTTCCTGGGCGCCGAGATGATCGGCCCCGACGCCGAACACATCGCGCACCTCCTCGCCTGGGCGCTTCAGTGCCGCCTCACCGTGGATCAGATGCTGGACCTGCCCTTCTACCATCCGGTGGTCGAGGAAGGCCTGAGAACGGCACTGCGCGACGCGCGGGCCCGGCGGATCGTCGCCCTCGATCGGCGCCACGCTCGCGCAGCCTGATCCGCACGCTCTGCCGGCACTCCGGCGGCACATCCCCAACCGCCACCAGCGGTCCTCGATCAAGCCCCGCGCCCCGTTGACGCAAGTCAAAGGGCCGCGGGGCGCGTCGTTGTCTACTCGGAACTGCGAAGAGACCGGAGCTTCGCACCTTCCAACAACCGATCGCAGGACCATCATGAATCTCGCATTCCAGTCGCTGAAGACGATGCTCGGCGCGCTGCTGCTGACCGCCGCCGTGCTGCCCCAGGCCGGTGCGCAGACCGCGCCGGACCAGAACAGCCGCGAAGCCGCGAAGCGCCTCGCCAAGGGCATGTGCATGAGCTGCCACGGAGAAGATGGCGTGAGTTCCAAGCCGCTGGTGCCGCGCATCGCCGGTCAGCAGCGCGCGTATCTGGAAGCGCAGCTGAAGGCCTTCCGCCGGCAGAACCGCGCAGACCCGGAAGCGCACGACTACATGTGGGGCATCGCCGCGACGCTCGATGACAACGTGGTCGCGAGCCTGGCCGAGTACTACTCCAAGCTGCCGCCGGCCAAGGGCGAGCCCGGCGACGCCGCGCTGATCGCCGAGGGCAAGACACTGTTCGAGCGCGGCCACAACGATCGAGGTGTTCCGGCCTGCACGGTGTGCCACGGCGACAACGCGGAAGGCCACTCGGTGTTCCCGCGACTCGCCGGCCAGCACGGCCAGTACCTCGCGCGGCAGATGCAGTTGCTGCGCAGCCGCCTGCGGGATTCTCCGGTGATGCATGGCGTCACGAAGGACCTCGCCGACGAGGAGATCCGCGCTCTCGCGATGTATCTGCAGTCCAGGTAGGCACGCCAGAAAGCCAGCGGCCCCGGCACGGAAGTGGCGGGGCCGCGGCTTCGCGCCGGAGTCAGGACGCGAAACGGGTCTGCGGGAAGCTCAGCGGTGACCTTCCTTCTTGAGGTGGCCGTAGCGCGCCACGCGGATGTCGGCCTGGGCCTTGTGGCCCGCGAAGCCTTCGATCGCGCACAGGCGTGAGCAGTACTCGCCGATCATGGCGGAGGCTTCCGGCTTCACCTTCTGGTAGGTGCAGGTCTTGATGAACTTGCCGACCCACAAGCCGCCCGTGTAGCGCGCAGCCTTGCGCGTGGGGAGCGTGTGGTTCGTGCCGATGACCTTGTCGCCGAAGCTCACGTTGGTCTCGGGTCCGAGGAACAGCGCGCCGTAGTTGGTCATGCGGTTCAGGAAGTAGTCGGGGTCCTTCGTCATCACCTGCACGTGCTCCGACGCGATGCGGTCAGCCTCCGCCACCATCTCGTCGTACGTATCGCACACGATCACCTGCCCGTAGTCCTTCCACGCCTGCCCCGCGATCGCCGCGGTGGGCAGCACCTTCAGCTGCTGCTCGATCGCCTTCATGGTGTCGAGCGCGAGGGTCTCGGAATTGGTGAGCAGGATGGCCGGGGAGTTCGGGCCGTGCTCCGCCTGTCCGAGAAGATCCGTCGCGCAGATTTCGCCGTCGACCGTGTCGTCGGCGATCACCAGGGTTTCCGTCGGCCCGGCGAACAGGTCGATGCCGACACGGCCGGCCAGCTGGCGCTTGGCTTCCGCCACATAGGCGTTGCCGGGGCCGGCCACCATGTCCGTCGCCTGGATGGTCTCGGTGCCGACCGCCATCGCCGCGATGGCCTGCACACCGCCCAGCACGTAGATCTCGTCGGCGCCCGCCAGGTGCATCGCCGTGACGATGGCCGGAGCCGGCTTGCCCTGGAAGGGCGGAGCGCACGCGATCACGCGCGGCACGCCGGCGACCTTGGCGGTGAGGATGGTCATGTGCGCGGAAGCCACGAGCGGGTACTTGCCGCCCGGCACATAGCAGCCGACGCTGTTCACGGGGAGGTTCTTGTGTCCGAGGATGATGCCGGGGAGCGTCTCGACCTCGACGTCCTTCATGGAATCGCGCTGGATCTGCGCGAAGTTGCGGATCTGGGTCTGCGCGAACTTGATGTCCTCCACGTCGCGCGGCGACATGGCGGCGATGTTCGCCTGGATCTCCGCCTCGGTCAGGCGGAAGCTCGGCGGGGACCACTTGTCGAACTTCTCGGACATCTCACGCACCGCGGCGTCACCGCGCTTCTCGATGTCGGCGATGATGCCTTCCACGGTGGAACGCACCTTCGTCTGCTCTGCCGCATCGTCCGCGGCGCTGATGCCCTGCTTCAAGAACCTCACCATCGATCGAATCCTCGCTTTCGTTGCCTGTTTCAGTGCGTGGCCCGGGCTACTGCCCGTGCTTCTTCATGGGGTGGAACGTCGCCTGGGCCGTCTCGCTGCCGTGCTTCACCGTGACGGTGACCTTCATCTTCGGGTCGAGAATGAACCCGCCGCGGCCCTTGAGCAGATTGTCACCGGCCGGCTGGAGCTTGACCGTCACGCGGTCCTTCCCGGACAGCACCACGGCGCTCGCCGTGAGGCCCTTCGACTCGATGGGCTGGTCACCGTGGTCGGTGACGTAGACGAGCAGCGCGTTGTCGTTCACCACGAGTTCGAGATGATACGCTCCGGCCATCCGCAGCTGCCCCTGGTGCGGGGTCTTGATCGTGTCCAGGTGTTCGTCGGAATGAGCGCCGGCCATCGGCGGCAGGCCGCCCAGGCAAAGGGCCAGCAGCAGTTTCGAAACGGTCTTGATCATGGTCCTGGTCGTTCTCCGGCAAGGCGAGCCGGCTTCTTACACGTTTTCCCGGCAGGAAGCCAGTCAGCCCCGCCACCACAGTCGAGATGAATCTGCTGAGACAGCCGCCCCGTAAAACCGGCGTCCGGCGCGCACGCAGCGACCGCAACCACTTCGAGGAATGCACGATGAATCGACGTCAAGCCCTGCTCGCCCTCTCCGGCCTCCTGCTGTCGCCGCTCGCCTTGGCGACCGGCACTCCCTTCGAGTTTGCCGCCTTCGATGCGGCCCGCCGCAGCGGCAAGCCCGTGCTGGTCATGGTGTACGCCGAATGGTGTCCGACCTGCCGCAAGCAGGACCCTGCCGTGCAGCAGGTCCTCAAGCAGCCCGAGTTCGCCGACGTGCAACTGCTCACCGTCGACTTCGACATGCAGGATGACGTGCTGGAGAAGCTCAAGGTGAGCAAGCAGAGCACCCTGTTGCTGTTCCGCGGGGACAAGGAAATCGCCCGTTCCACCGGCGAAACCCGCCCCGAGGCCATCGCCCA
>CAZEDA010000031.1:0-10986 GCA_964510915.1 uncultured Rhodocyclaceae bacterium
TTCGGTCTGTCGAACAACGACGACTGGATCGACGAAATCATGACGCGCCTGGACCTCGCCTCCAAGGCGGATGCAAACATGCGGGCCCTGTCTGGAGGCATGAAGCGTCGCGTGCTGGTCGCTCAGGCCCTGGTACACAAGCCGCCCGTCATCATTCTCGACGAACCCACCGCGGGCGTGGACGTGGAACTGCGCCAGGGTCTGTGGCAGTTCGTGACCCAACTGAACAAGGACGGCCATACGGTCGTCCTGACGACGCACTACCTGGAGGAGGCGGAGGCGCTCTGTGCGAGAGTCGCGATGCTCAAGCAGGGGCGCGTGGTCGCGCTGGACACCACGAGGAACCTGATGAGGAGCGTCGCGGCTCTGCGTCTTCAGGTGTGGGTCACGCCCGACAGGCTCCCGTCATCGCTCGAGAGCGGGGCCGTGAAGGGGGCTGACGGTTCCTTCACGATTCCGCTGGCGCGGCACGCCGACGTCGCGGACGCCGTGGTGGCCCTGCGGAGTTCCGGCCTGGAAGTGTCCGCGATGCGCATTCTCGAGCCCGACCTCGAAGAAGCCTTCATGCGGATCATGAGTCGGCAATGAAGGGGTTCCAGACGCTGCTGTACAAGGAGTTGCTGCGGTTCTGGAAGGTGAGCTTCCAGACGATCGCGGCGCCCATCCTCACCGCGATGCTGTACCTCCTCGTGTTCGGACATGTCCTGGAAGACCGGGTCGAGGTGTATCCAGGGGTGTCGTATACGGCCTTTCTCATTCCGGGGCTGGCGATGATGTCCCTGCTCCAGAACGCGTTCGCCAACAGTTCGTCGAGCGTCATCCAGTCCAAGGTCACCGGGAACATCATCTTCATCCTGCTCCCGCCGCTCTCGCACGGCGAGTTCTTCTGGGCCTATGTGATCGCGGCGGCCATCCGCGGATTGGTCGTGGGAGCGGGCGTGTTTGCCGTCACACTGTTCACCTCGGCCGTACCCTGGCCCAATCCGCTGTGGGCGTTGACGTTCGCCCTGCTGGGCGGCGGCATTCTCGGCGTCATGGGACTGGTTGCGGGCATCTGGGCCGACAAGTTCGACCAGATGGCGGCATTCCAGAACTTCATCATCATGCCGCTGACGTTTCTCTCGGGTGTCTTCTATTCGGTGCATTCCCTGCCGCCGTTCTGGCAGGGAGTTTCCCATCTGAATCCTTTCTTCTACATGATCGATGGCTTCCGTTTCTCGTTCTTCGGCGTGTCCGACGTGAGCCCGTGGCTCAGCCTGTCGATTGTTGGCGCCTGCTTCGCTGGCTTATCATTGGGGTGCCTTCAGTTGATCAAGGCGGGCTATAAACTGCGCCGCTAGGGCACTGACGTCCGGGGTTGCGTTTCCCGTCCGTTCGCGGGCCATGCCCGATGCCCGACGGCATCGGGCGACCCGCCCAGCCACCTTTCAGCCCAGAATTTCGGAATCCACCATGGTCACTCCAGAACAGGTCAGGCAGTACATCCGGGACAACCTCGCGTGCGAGCACGTGGAAGTCGCGGGAGACGGACACCATTTCGAAGCGGTGATCGTGAGCCCGGTCTTCGAGGGCAAGAGTCGTATCCAGCAGCACAAGGCCGTGTACTCGGCTCTGGGTGACCGGATGCGCGAGGAGATTCACGCATTGTCGATGAAGACCTTCACGCCGAAGGAGTGGGCGACACGCTAGACCGGAGCGGGTCTGGCCGTCGCGGTCCTCGCGGGTTGAGGCGCCTTCCCGCCGCTTTTCGGCGTTGCCGGGGTGCTCCGCCGCCTGAATGCTTTCCCCGTTTCCCCGGTTGCCGGCTGCGAGTTCTCGCGACGCCGGCAGCCCATCACAAGACACACCATGGACAGACTCTCCATTGACGGCGGTGCCCCCCTGATCGGGGAAGTCCGCATTTCGGGCGCCAAGAACGCCGCGCTTCCTATCCTTTGTGCGGCGATTCTCACGGCGGAGCCGCTTCAGGTCGCCAACGTCCCGCATCTCAAGGATGTGACGACCATGCTCACGCTCCTGGGCCAGATGGGCGTCGAGGTGTCACTCCACGAGAAGCTGGAAGTCGGTCTCTGTGCCGCGGGGATCCATCAGTGCGTGGCGCCGTATGACCTGGTGAAGACGATGCGAGCATCGATACTGGCGCTCGGTCCCCTCGTGGCCCGTTTCGGTGAGGCCAAGGTTTCCCTGCCCGGCGGGTGCGCCATCGGCATGCGCCCCGTGGATCAGCACATCAAGGGGCTGGAGGCGCTCGGTGCCGAGATCGCGATCGAGCATGGCTACATCCATGCGAAGGCGAAACGGCTGCGTGGCGCGAGGATCGTCATGGATCTGGTCACCGTCACCGGGACGGAGAACCTCATGATGGCCGCGTGCCTGGCGGAGGGGACGACCGTGCTGGAGAACGCTGCCCGGGAGCCGGAGGTCGTCGACCTTGCGCGCTGCCTGATCGCCATGGGCGCGGACATCTCCGGCGCGGGCACGGACGTCATCACTGTGCACGGCCGGGAGACTCTCCATGGCGCCTCCTACGCGGTGATGCCGGACCGGATCGAAACCGGAACCTTCCTGGTGGCGGCCGCCGCGACGCGGGGCGATGTGCGTCTATTGGGAGCGCGGCCGGATACCCTTGATTCCGTGCTCGCGAAGCTTACGGAAGCGGGCGCAGCGATCACGTCCGATGCCGACACCATCCGGCTCGTCATGGAGGGACGCCCCCGGGCTGTCAGCCTGCGGACGGCGCCGTACCCCGGATTCCCGACCGACATGCAGGCGCAGTTCATGACCCTGAACTGCGTCGCCGAAGGCACTGCGATGGTTACCGAGACCATCTTCGAGAATCGCTACATGCACGTGCAGGAACTGCGGCGGCTGGGCGCCAGCATCGACGTCGACGGCCACACGGCCGTAGTGAAGGGCGTGCCGGCGCTGGAAGGCGCTACGGTCATGGCCACCGATCTGAGAGCCTCCGCGAGTCTGGTGATCGCCGGTCTCGTGGCCCGCGGCGAGACCATCATCGACCGCATCTACCACCTCGATCGCGGGTACGAACGGATCGAGGAAAAGCTCTCCCAGCTGGGCGGGCGGGTCCGCCGTGTCGGCTAACGTGGTGTTTCGAGGCGAAGATTCCAGCCGGTAGCGGTTACAATCGTTGTCCTTTGACTGGTTGGCATTCCGGTCCCGGCGCCCTGGCGCGGGGTCGACGAGAACCGACCGCATGGTTGCAGAGGTTGACTCACCAGCTGCCATGAGTGGAGCAGGAGCTGCAGTGCAAGGCATCACCATAGCGCTATCGAAAGGGCGCATCTTCGAGGAAACCCGGCCTCTGCTCGAGGCTGCGGGGATCAGGGCGTCGGAGGATCCCGAAACCTCCCGGAAGCTCATCATCGAGACCAACCGTCCCGACGTCCGGATCATCATCGTCCGGGCTTCGGATGTGCCCACCTACGTGCAGCATGGTGGTGCCGACCTGGGTATCGCCGGGAAGGATGTACTGATGGAGCACGGCGGAGAAGGGCTCTACCAGCCACTCGATCTCGGGATTGCGCGTTGCCGGCTGATGGTCGCCGTGCGCGAAGGCTTCGACTATGCGCTCGCCGTGCAGCAGGGTGCGAGGCTGCGCGTCGCGACCAAGTATCTGCAGGTCTCCCGCGAGCACTTCGCCGCCAAGGGCGTCCATGTGGACCTCATCAAGCTCTACGGCTCCATGGAGCTGGCGCCTCTCGTGGGCCTGGCCGATGCCATCGTGGATGTCGTTTCCAGCGGGAACACCCTCAAGGCGAATCGTCTCGTCGCCGTCGAAGAGATTGCCTCCATTTCTGCCCGCCTGGTCGTGAATCAGGCCTCGCTCAAGTTGGCGGGTACCAGCCTTCGACCCATCATGGATGCGTTCGCGCGCGCTTCGGCGGTGGCAACTTGAAGATTCGCCGTCTCGATACGAGAGCGCCGTCATTCGGGGTGGAATTCGATCAGCTGCTGGCGTTCGAGTCCGCCATCGATCGGGACGTGGAGTCCCGAGTGGACGCGATTCTTGCGGACGTCCGCTCCCGTGGCGATGAGGCTCTCCTCGAGTACACGAGGCGTTTCGATCGGCTGACCGCCGATTCGATGGCGGAACTGACCATCCCCGTCGGCGACCTCCGGGCCGCTCTCGAGGCTCTGCCAGCCGCTCGGCGTGCTGCGCTCGAGACCGCCGCGGAAAGAATTCGCCGCTATCACGAACGGCAGAGGACGGCGTCCTGGGAGTACCGGGAAGAAGACGGTACCCGTCTGGGCCAGTTGATCACGCCGCTGGAGCGGGTGGGCATCTACGTCCCCGGTGGAAAGGCCGCCTATCCGTCGACGGTCCTGATGAACGCTATCCCTGCCAAGGTCGCCGGGGTGTCAGAGATCGTGATGGTCGTGCCGACCCCCGATGGAGTGCGGAATCCGCTGGTCCTGGCGGCAGCCGCCGTGGCTGGCGTTGACCGGGTGTTCGCCATCGGCGGTGCGCAGGCCATCGGTGCATTGACGTTTGGAACCCGGTCGGTTCCGCGTGTGGACAAGATCGTGGGCCCCGGTAATCGGTTCGTGGCGGCCGCGAAACGCCAGGTATTCGGCCGAGTCGGGATCGACATGGTGGCCGGTCCCTCGGAGATTCTCGTGATCGCCGACGGGTCCTCGCCCCCGGATTGGGTCGCGATGGACCTGTTTTCCCAGGCCGAGCATGACGAACTGGCCCAGTCGATTCTGCTGTGCCCCAGTGCGCCCTATCTCGACGAGGTCGCCGCGGCAATGGCAAGACTGCTTCCAACCATGCCCCGGCGGGATGTGATCACCGCGTCTCTCGAGGGGCGCGGGGCGTTCGTTCTCGTCAGGGATCTCGCGGAGGCCTGCACGGTGGCGAATCGCGTGGCGCCCGAGCATCTTGAGTTGTCCGTCGCGAGTCCGAATGAGTGGCTGCCGGCGATTCGCCATGCCGGGGCCGTGTTCGTGGGCCGATTCTCGTCGGAGGCGCTTGGCGACTATTGCGCCGGGCCCAATCACGTCCTGCCCACGTCGGGGACGGCCCGATTCTCTTCGCCGCTCGGGGTCTACGACTTTCAGAAACGCACGAGCCTCGTCGACGTGTCCGAAGCCGGCGCCCGTGTGCTCGGCGCGGTCGCGGGTGAGATCGCCGATGGCGAAGGGCTGTTTGCCCACGCGGCTTCTGCTCGGATGCGCATCGATGGGTGATCCTCGCGTGGTGTCTGCCGAAGTCCGTGGCAACGGACAGGCCTCTCCGCAGAACGTGCTCCGTCCGGAGGTGCTGGGCTGGAAGGCCTACCACGTACCGGACAGTACCGGCATGCTGAAGCTCGACGCCATGGAGAATCCCTTCCCCATGGAGGCCTCCGTCCGGCAGATCCTGGCGGATGTCCTGAGCAACGCGCCGATCAACCGATATCCGGACGCGGGGGCTGGGGCACTCCGGTCCTTGATGAAGCGAGCGCTCGAGATCCCCGACGGGGCTGAGATTCTGCTCGGCAACGGATCGGACGAACTGATCCAGATCCTGTGCCAGGCTGTGGCAAGGCCGGGCGCTGTCGTGCTCGGCGTGGAGCCCTCCTTCGTGATGTACCGGATATCAGCGGCCATCGCCGGGGCTCAGTATGTCGGGGTGCCACTCAAAGCGGATTTCGCGATCGACGAAAGCGCGCTGTTCCAAGCCATCGAAGAACACAACCCCGCGTTGATTTTCATCGCGTATCCGAACAACCCGACGGGCAATCTTTTCGACGACGACCTGATTCGGCGAGTCGTCGATCGGGCGCCCGGTCTGGTCATCGTGGACGAGGCCTACCACGCGTTTGCCGGAAAGACCTGGATGCCGCGGGTATGCGACTGGCCGAATCTGCTGGTCATGCGAACGCTCTCCAAGCTCGGCCTTGCCGGGTTGCGTCTCGGCTATCTGGTCGGCAGACCGGAATGGATCGGCCAACTGGACAAGGTTCGACTTCCCTACAATATCAATGTGTTGACGCAGCTTGCCGCCAAGGTGAGTCTGGAAAATCTGGGCGTCTTGCTGGGCCAGGCGAACAAGATTGTCCAGCAGCGGGGTGAACTGATGGAAGCGCTGGGCCGCATTCCCGGCATTCACGTGTTTCCGTCAGAGGCCAACTTTGTGACGTTTCGGGTTTCGGGCGCCGTGGCCGTATTCGAGGCGCTGCGTGAGAATCGCATCCTGATCAAGTGCCTGCATGGCGCGCACCCCCTTCTTGCGGACTGCCTGCGCGTCACCGTAGGGTCTGCCGACGAGAACCTGATGTTTCTCGATGCACTGCGAAGAGTCATGAGTCTGGAGGTGTCCCGAAATGGCGGATGAGATGATCCCCGCACAGGATGTGTCCCGCCGAGCCGAGGTGAAGCGCGACACCCTGGAAACTCAGATCCGGGTTGCGCTCAACCTGGATGGCACGGGCCAGTCTGCCATTCAGACCGGCATCGGTTTCTTCGACCATATGCTCGATCAGATCGCGAGGCATGGCCTGATTGATCTCGACGTCCATGCCAAAGGGGATCTGCACATCGATGGCCACCACACGGTGGAGGACGTCGGTATCACGATGGGGCAGGCCTTTTCGCAGGCGCTCGGGGACAAGCGCGGTCTCGTTCGATACGGGCACGCCTACGTGCCCCTCGACGAGGCGCTGTCCCGGGTGGTCGTCGACCTGTCGGGCCGTCCCGGTCTCGAGTTCCATGTGCCCTTCACGCGGGCGATGATCGGCGGCTTCGATGTGGACCTCGCACACGAGTTCTTTCAGGGGTTCGTGAACCATGCGAACGTGACCCTGCACGTCGACAACCTGCGCGGCGTGAATGCGCACCATCAGGCGGAGACGGTGTTCAAGGCTTTCGGTCGTGCCTTGCGGATGGCGACGTCGCGGGATCCGCGCGGCGCCGGCCAGATGCCTTCCACCAAAGGCCTGCTCTAGAACTCTCCCCACGGAAGCACGGCATCATGCGCATCGCAGTGATCGACTACGGCATGGGGAACCTGCGTTCGGTGGCGAAGGCGGTCGAGCACGTCGCCCCCGGCGCCGAGGTGCTCGTCACCAGTTCTGCGGCCGAGGTGCTGTCGGCGGAGCGTGTGGTCTTCCCGGGACAGGGGGCGATGCCCGACTGCATGCGGGAACTGGACGCACGGGCATTGCGGCCTGCGGTCCTCGAGGTGGCCCGCACCAAGCCGTTCCTGGGAATCTGCATCGGTCTTCAGATGCTTTTCGATCACAGCGACGAGGGGGACACTCCGGGTCTGGGCGTACTGGAAGGCGAGGTCCGCCGTTTCGGGTCGGAGGGGCTCATGGAGGATGCAGGGCGTCGCCTGAAGGTGCCCCACATGGGCTGGAACCAGGTCCGGCAGTCGCTGCCGCACCCCCTGTGGCAGGGCATAGAGAATCTGGCGCGCTTCTACTTCGTTCACAGCTACTACGTGGTTCCCGCCGATTCCGGTTCGGCGGCTGGCATGACGGATTACCCCCGGCCTTTCGTCAGTGCCGTTAGCACTCGCAACATTTTCGCGGTACAGTTTCATCCGGAAAAGAGCCACACCGCTGGCTTGAAGCTGCTTGCCAACTTCGTTAACTGGAACCCTTGGTCCGTCGGTGATTCGTCGCTGTCGGATCGGCCTTCCGAAAAGCGCTGAACGACCGCCACCCCCGCATCGCCCTGTGAGTCATCTGGGGCCCGCCGCCTGCCGAGGAAACCATGTTGATCATTCCCGCCATCGACCTGAAAGACGGTCATTGCGTGCGCTTGAAGCAGGGCGAGATGGACCAGGCGACGGTCTTCTCGGAGGATCCTGGCGCGATGGCCGCCCATTGGGTGGCTCAGGGCGCCAGGCGTCTGCATCTCGTCGACCTCAACGGCGCCTTTGCCGGCAAGCCGAAGAACGAGGAGGCCATCAAGGCGGTAGTCGCCGCCGTTGGTGACCAGATCCCGGTCCAGCTCGGCGGCGGCATTCGAGACCTGGACACCATCGAACGGTATCTGGATGACGGATTGAGCTACGTCATCATCGGGACTGCGGCGGTGAAGACTCCCGGATTTCTGCATGATGCGTGCTATGCATTTCCCGGGCACATCATGGTTGCGCTGGATGCAAAGGGCGGCAAGGTCGCTGTCGATGGGTGGTCGAAGATGACCGGCCATGACGTGGTGGATCTCGCGCTGAAGTTCCAGGACTACGGCGTCGAGGCGATCATCTACACCGACATCGGCCGCGACGGGATGCTGTCCGGCGTGAACGTGGAGGCCACGGTCGCGCTCGCGAAGGCGCTGTCTGTCCCCGTCATCGCCAGCGGAGGGATCGCCGCGCTCGACGACGTTCGAAATCTTTGTGCCGTCGCCCATGAAGGCATCACCGGAGCGATCTCCGGCCGGGCCCTCTATGAAGGGACGCTCGATTTCACCCAGGCGCAGGCGCTCGCCGACAAGTTGTCGGAATCCCCGTGAACCGGCGCCGAGTAGCGACCCTCCGGGCTCGGAGCGCTTGATGTCGCTTGCCACGAGAATCATTCCTTGCCTGGATGTGACCGGCGGGCGCGTCGTGAAGGGCGTCAATTTCGTCGGGCTTCGGGATGCCGGCGATCCTGTAGAGGTTGCCCGTCGTTACGATGACCAGGGCGCCGACGAACTCACTTTTCTGGATATCACCGCGAGTTCCGATGGTCGGGACACGATGGTCCAGGTTGTCGAGCAGGTCGCCGCGCAGGTCTTCATTCCCTTGACCGTCGGCGGTGGTGTGCGGTCTATCGACGACATTCGGCGACTGCTCAATGCCGGTGCAGACAAGGTCAGCATCAACACGGCTGCCGTTCAGAATCCGGATCTGGTTCGCGACGCGGCGGGACGATTCGGCTCCCAGTGCATCGTCGTCGCGATTGATGCCAGGCGAGTTCCGGGGGACGGGCCGGCGAAGTGGGAGGTGTTTACGCACGGTGGCCGTCGCGGCACTGGTCTGGACGCTTTGGCCTGGGGACGCAGGATGCAGGATGCCGGAGCGGGCGAGATTCTCCTGACGTCGATGGACAGAGACGGAACCAAGCTCGGCTTCGATCTGGAACTGGTGCGTGCTTTCTCTGATGAACTCGCGATCCCGGTCATCGCCAGCGGCGGCGTCGGTTCGCTGGAACATCTTGCGGATGGGGTGCTGGTCGGGAAGGCAGATGCCGTTCTGGCAGCGAGCATCTTCCACTACGGCGAGTTCACCGTCGGTCAGGCCAAGCGGGTGATGGCGGAGCGCGGGATCGAGGTTCGTGCCTGACATGAGCAACGCATGGCTCGATGAAATCCGCTGGGGTGCGGACGGACTGGTGCCGACAGTGGCCCAGGACGCCGAGACCGGCAGGGTTCTGATGGTTGCCCACATGAATCGCGAGGCGGCACGGCTTACAGCCGAAACCGGCTTTGCGCACTACTGGTCTCGTTCACGGTCCCGTCTTTGGCGGAAGGGAGAAGAGTCCGGACACACGCAACAGGTGAGGCATATCGATCTGGACTGCGATGGCGATGTTGTGCTGCTTCACATCGTCCAGCAAGGTGGGGTCGCTTGCCACACGGGTCGGCAAAGCTGTTTTTTCCGACGGCTTTCCGGGGAGGCGTGGGTAACGCGAGACGACGTGCTGAAGGACCCGGCGGAAATCTATCGGACGGCCGACAGGAGCGGAAAGTGATGGACATGCAAGTGCTGCACCGCTTGGCCGAAACGCTGGAGGCCCGAAAAGGGGCTGATCCCGGCAGTTCGTACGTAGCGGGTCTCTACGCGAAAGGCGATGACGCAATCCTCAAGAAAATCGGAGAGGAGGCGACGGAGGTCATTCTTGCAGCGAAGGGCGGTGATAAACTGCATCTCGTCCGGGAAACTGCGGATCTGTGGTTCCATTGCCTGATCATGCTGGCCCACGCGGGCCTGGGCCCGGACGATGTTTTGGCCGAATTGCGCCGACGCGAAGGAATCTCGGGGATTGACGAGAAGGCGTCGCGGCCGCGGTGAACACGTTGAGGCAGGGTGAGGGTGCCATGAGTGAGGACGCGACTTGCGTGTTCTGCAGGATCGTCCGATCCGAGATCCCCAGCAAGAAGGTCTATGAGGATGACCAGATACTGGTGTTTCACGACATCCAGCCGATGGCACCTCTTCACCTTCTGATGATTCCCAAGCGCCACATCGCGTCGATGGCTGCGCTTGAGGAGGGAGATGCCGGGTTGGTTGGCGCCATGATGGTGCTGGCCAAGCAGCTCGCCAGGGAAAACGGGTCACCGGACGGTTTCAGGGTAATTGCCAACACAGGGACTGTCGGTCGTCAGGACGTTTATCATCTACATTTCCATCTGCTCGGGAGTGATCGTCCGCTCCCGGGTATGATCACAAGGTCTTAGCTCACAGGGGTGCATTCCCCGGGACTCGGAGGCAGGAATCATGGGCAGTTTCAGCATTTGGCATTGGTTGATCGTTCTTCTGGTTGTCGTCTTGATTTTCGGCACGAAGAAGCTTCGCAACCTCGGGCAGGACCTGGGTGGTGCAGTGAAGGGCTTCAAGGAAGGCATGAAGGGCGACGAAGCGCCCGGCGCGTCGGGAAAGCTGGAAGGCGCGGCGCCTGGACATACCATCGATGGCGAAGTGAAGGAAAAGTCCAAGGCCTGATCCGTCTTCTCTGCCGGGACATCTTCAGTGTTCGATATCGGCTTCTCTGAACTCATGGTGATCGGGGTGGTGGCGCTCGTAGTGATCGGTCCTGAGCGCCTGCCCAAGGTTGCACGCACCGCCGGACATCTCATGGGGCGGATGCAACGCTATGTGGCGGACGTGAAGGCCGATATCAATCGCGAAGTCGAGATGTCGGAGTTGAAGGACCTTAAGAAGACGATGGATGACGCTGCGTCGACGATGAACGACGCAATGAATTCGCATGTGGGCGAGTTGTCTCGCGAGATCAAGAAGACGGAAGAAGAGTTCAGTCGCCTTTCCAA
>CAZEDA010000031.1:11086-17826 GCA_964510915.1 uncultured Rhodocyclaceae bacterium
TTGATGAGCGCGTTGCCCGAAGGCGCCCACATGATCGCCACAGGCGTGGTGACTCCATTCCTCGTGCCGGTGAAGGTCGCGATGATGGTCTCTATCTGCCTCACGCTACCAATCATTCTTTACCAGGCGTGGGCTTTCGTAGCGCCAGGACTGTATGCGCACGAAAAGCGCTTCGTCCTGCCTCTGGTTATTGCAAGCACGGCACTGTTCTTTGCCGGCGTGGCGTTCTGCTACTTCTTTGTGTTCGGCGTCGTATTCAAGTTCGTTTACTCGATCGCGCCCAAGAGTATTGAGGTTGCCCCCGACATAGAGAACTATTTCAGTTTCGTGCTTGGAATGTTTTTCGCGTTCGGAGTGACGTTTGAGGTGCCGATCGCTGTCGTGCTGTTGGTCAAGATGCGGATGGTGACAGTGGCAAAACTGAAGGAAATCAGGCCCTACGTTGTGGTTGGGGCATTCGTGATTGCTGCTGTGGTAACTCCGCCGGACGTCATCTCGCAGATCATGCTGGCGATACCATTGTGGCTTTTGTACGAGGCGGGAATCATAGTTTCCACTTTCATCGAGAAACCTGCCCAGCAGCAAGCGGAGTCGTCCGGCTGACAGTCCGGCTATTGAACTTGAAGCGGTTCTGCGCTCGCACCTATTTCTCACGAGGGTGGGGGCGCTTCCCCACGATGATTGGCACTTCCTTGGCCTGTCCATCTCGATAGATGGTTAGCACTGCACGTTGACCCGGCTTGAGTCCTGCAATGAGGTTCAGCATGGACGCTGTGTCTGCGACTTTCCTGCTATCGACGTGGGTCAGAATATCCCCCAGCCTAATCCCTGCACGATCCGCCGGGCCGCCTCGGAGGACGCCGGCGATGATCGTTCCCTCCGGTCGACTCAGTTTGAACGACTCTGCGAGCTCCGGGCTCAGTTCCTGAACTTCGACGCCGATCCATCCACGGGTAACCGTTCCCGAAGCAATGATCTGCTCCATAACCTGTCTGGCCACGCTGGAGGGAATCGCAAAACCGATCCCCATGCTGCCACCGCTTCTGGAGTAGATGGCGCTATTGATGCCGACCAGATTTCCGGATGTGTCGATCAACGCCCCGCCGGAATTCCCGGGATTGATCGCTGCGTCTGTCTGGATGAAGTTCTCAAAGGTGCTGAGTCCCAAGTGGCTGCGCCCCACTGCACTCACGATCCCCATGGTTACTGTCTGCCCTACGCCGAACGGGTTGCCAATCGCGAGTACCAGGTCCCCGACGCGGAGGCTCTCCGAGTCCCCGAATGTAATTGCACTCAAGTCTGGGCCAGCCGCCTGCAGGACTGCCAGATCGGTGTCGGGATCCGTTCCCACGATCCGCGCGGGTAGCTTCCGGCCATCACTGAGGGCAACCTCGATGCCGTCTGCAGCCTCCACGACATGGTGATTGGTGAGAATCATTCCGTCCGAAGTAACGAGAACCCCTGATCCCAGGCTGGAAACCCGCGAACCGTCCTCCTCCGAAGGGTCACCGAAGAAGCGCCGAAAGAACGGATCATTCATTAATGGATGACGAGGCTGCCTAGCTTCCTGTGTCGTGTAGACATTCACTACCGCGCTCGCTGCCTTGGTTGCTGCAGTGCGGAATCCCGGGAAGTCCTGCTGTGTCGTGCCTGCCGCAGCCGGTTTGAGAGGTCGGGCGCGGCCGTCATTGGCGAAGCCCGGCGCAGATGCCGATCGCTCAAGCAACTCGGGGCGCAACGACGCCAAGACGAAGATAACGGCTAGCGTCACCGTGACCGCTTGCGAGAAAATCAGCCAGATTCTCTTCATCCGTGATTCGAAGCGATGTGTCGGGAACAGGGAAACGGGAGAGGGTTAAGCGCTGTCGTTTGACATGGTCTTGATCAGTATCGTAACATCCAAATCTTACCCTTCATCGGCACCGATCTTCACCATGAAGACGTTTTCGGCAAAAGCAGAGACTGTAGAGCGAGAGTGGTTTGTCATTGACGCAACCGATAAGGTTTTGGGTCGATTGGCTTCACTCATTGCGCACAGGTTGCGTGGCAAGCACAAGGCTATCTTCACTCCTCACGTGGACACTGGCGATTTCATCGTTGTCGTGAACGCCGACAAGATCCGCGTGACCGGCCAGAAAGGAACGCAGAAGATCTACCACCGGCATAGCGGCTATCCGGGAGGCATTCGGAGCACTTCTTTCGAGAAGATGCATGCTAGATTTCCGAATCGCGCCCTCGAGCTTGCTGTGAAGGGGATGCTTCCGAAAGGTCCATTGGGTTATGCGATGGCCAAGAAGCTCAAGGTATACGCGGGTGCTTCACACCCGCACTCGGCGCAGCAGCCCAAGGCGCTCGCCGCTTAATCTAAGGAGACGGTTTTGGCATCTCAGCAGAACCTCGGCACCGGTCGTCGTAAAAGCGCTGTCGCGAGAGTCTTCATTCGCCCCGGTAAGGGTGAGTTCCGCGTTAACGGCAAGCACGTCGACGAGTTTTTCTCCCGCCAGACCGGAAGGATGGTGGTCCGGCAGCCGCTAGAACTGACGAATCACCTCGGGACCTTTGATATTCACGTGAACGTGGCTGGAGGGGGTGAGTCCGGTCAAGCCGGCGCCGTCCGTCACGGTATCGCGCGCGCTCTGGTGGATTACGATGCTTCGCTGAAGCCTGCTCTGCGCAAGGCAGGGCTGATAACGCGAGATGCAAGAGAGGTGGAGCGTAAGAAAGTCGGTCTGCACAAGGCCCGTCGTCGCAAGCAGTTCTCGAAGCGATAGCGTCTGGTTTTTGCTCAAACAGAGCCGCCCAACGGGCGGCTCTGTTTTTTTGTGTCACCATACGATTGACGTGTAGATTGTCGGGCTGAGTTCAGTCCATCGCTGCAATGCGTTCGGTCCTCGGGCGTTTCCTGTGCATAATCGCATGTCGTTGTTTTTTGAAACTTACCCGAGATCCTGCGCTTCTGAACTTCGATTTCTTTCCGTGGACTATGCGACTAGGATGACAACCAGCAGCGACCTTTCTGCGCCACTGGAAAGTTTAGTTGGCTCCGGCACGATCTTTCGCGGGGACGTGGAGTTTTCTGGCGTGCTCAGGGTCGAGGGGAAAGTGATCGGAGGAGTTTGGGGCACCGGCCCCGGTGTGACGAGGCTTTGGATTGAGGACGACGCAAGTATTGAAGGGGATGTTCGCGTAGATCAGGCGTACATTGATGGCCTGGTCCTTGGATCTGTTCGAAGCCTAGGTTTCCTGGAACTCGGCCCGAATGCCCGCATCCTAGGTAACGTGTACTACGCGCATCTGGAGATCCAGCTTGGGGCTAGTGTTGGGGGGCAGTTGGTCCACGAGGAAAGCGGTTCAGCGAATGTTGTGTCTCTGAAACAAGCATCGCCCGGCTCTGGACCATTGATTTTGGATGACCCCCTTCGCGGATCCTGAATATGCTGAAAATGGAGAGAACATGTCAGTCGATACTGAAGTGAACACAACCTCTGCGATCCTCTTTACGCATTCTGCAGCCGCCAAGGTTCGCGCGCTTTTGGAAGACGAAGGCAATCCGGACCTGAAGCTTCGCGTGTTCGTATCGGGCGGCGGATGCTCCGGCTTTCAGTATGGTTTTTCGTTTGAAGAGACTGTAGAGGAAGACGATACGGCGATCGAGACCGATGGCGTTCTACTCTTGGTCGACCCAATGAGTTTCCAGTACCTTACTGGTGCTGAAATTGACTTTCAGGAAGGTGTGGAGGGCTCGCAGTTCGTGATCAGGAACCCGAACGCGACTTCAACCTGCGGTTGCGGATCGTCCTTCTCTGCGTAGTAAAGAAAGCAGACTGCTAGATATTGGGCGGACGTGTCAGTGACAGGTCTAGGACTTCTGCGAAGACATTCTCTGGAGAAGGCGCTATTCGCTCGCAGCGACGTCAACGCTTCTGAGCGCGCTCAGAGCATTTTGTGCGGTCATCACCGATTCACGGAATAGCTCTCGGCGGGCGGCGGGTACATCCTGCCGCTGTTCTGCCGCATATCGGGCAGGATCGACGTGCGAGCCGTTTACATGAAACTCATAGTGTAGATGGGGCCCGGTCGTCATACCCGTCATCCCGACATATCCGATGACGTCCCCCTGGCGAACTTTGGAGCCTTCTTCAAGAGAAGGAGGAAAAGCCGAGAGGTGCCCATACAAAGTACTGAATCCTCGAGCATGCTGAATGATCACGGTCTTACCATAACCATTCTGCCAGCCGATCGACTTAACGAAGCCATCCCCGGTAGCTCGCACTCGAGAACCGATCGGTGCTCCGAAATCGATGCCTTTGTGAGCCCGCCAGACTTGCAGCACTGGATGGAGGCGAACGGGTGCAAACCCTGACGTTACTCTGGAGAACTCGATCGGCGACTTCAGGAAGACGCGTTTCAAGTTACGGCCGTCGGGCGAGAAGTACTCACCCTTGTCGCCGTTATCGAAGTAGAAGGCCTGGTGCACTCGTCCTTGATTCAAGAACTCGGCGGCGAGAATCCGGCTTGGACGGTCCTCCTCGCCTTCGCTGTGCAGCACTTCGTACACAACCGAAAAGCGATCTCCCGGCTTAATGCCTCGCTGGAGGTCGACTTGTTCAGAAAAGATATCTGCAAGCGACGATGCAATCGCATCGGGGATTTCTGCGTTGTCGGTCGCGGCGAACAGGGAACTGACAATCGTTCCAGACTTCATCACAACTCGACGCTGAACCTCGCTCGCCACGGCGACTTGTGAGAATCCGGTTTCAGTCCGCTCCCAGCGGAGGCGGACACCCTCAGCGCGGACCACCAAGGATTTCAAGTATCCACTAGCACTGACTTCTGCCGTCAGCGTGTTTCCAGGAGCCAGCACGACACCACTCTTCGAAACAGCTGAACGAGCGAGCGTTCGCTGCCCATCAATATCCTCGATCCGAAGACGTGAGAGTACGCTTGAGAGAGTATCGCCTCGAGTGATCCGCTCGGTCGTGGAGAACAACTGGTTCTCGTCGACATTGGATACAACGGCCGACGTGCCTGGCAACACCTCGACGACCGTCTGAACAGACGCGCGGAGATCAATGTCGGGAGATGTCGAGGCACGTATGGCTGCTACTACTCCGCCGAGTGGAACCAATGAGGCGGCGAGCAGCATCCACGTCCAATGACGTCTGTGTAGCGCACTCTTCAAGAGCTTCGTCCTAAGGCATTGATATTTAGCGAAAACCCGCGCAAACTCCGCGATCGATCTCTCGTTCTCGCATACTTGCCCTGATTTTAGCATGCGGTGGAGTGTTGCCCGCGTGCCCTGCTGATCAGAAGCCGTACAGTATCTCCACTCGCTTGTGGTAACGGTTCGTTGAAACAATTGTTTAGGAAATCATGACGTCCATGTTGAGTGCCAATGATCAGTTGGAACTGTTTCGGTTGGGATCTGAAGAGATCCTCGTGGAATCGGAACTGCAGGAGCGACTTCGCACTGGCAAGCCAATGCGCATCAAGGCTGGATTTGATCCGACGTCGCCTGATCTGCACCTGGGGCATACCGTTCTTCTTAACAAGCTCCGCCAGTTTCAGGTGTGTGGTCATCAAGTGATCTTTCTCATTGGAGATTTCACCGCGATGATCGGTGATCCTAGTGGGAAAAATGCAACCCGGCCCTCTCTAAGTCGGGATGAGATTGATGCCAATTCAAAAACTTACCGTCAACAGGTGTTTAAGATTCTCGACCCGGAGTTGACGGAGGTACGATTCAACTCGGCTTGGATGGATCAACTGGGGGCCGCGGGACTGGTAAGGTTGGCGAGCACCCATACCGTAGCGAGAATGCTGGAGCGTGACGATTTCGCCAAGCGCTATTCCGAGGGAAAGCCAATTGCGATTCACGAGTTTTTGTATCCCTTGGTGCAAGGGTATGACTCGGTCGCGCTTCAGTCCGATGTGGAACTTGGAGGCACGGATCAGAAGTTCAACCTGCTCGTGGGGCGTGAACTTCAGCGTACGTTTGGACAGCGCCCTCAGACTGTAATGACGATGCCGCTATTGGAAGGCTTGGACGGCGTTGCCAAGATGTCGAAGTCGCTCGGCAACTACGTCGCGGTAGATGACGCGCCCGATGAGATGTTCGGGAAACTCATGTCGATATCGGACACGCTTATGTGGCGGTACATTACATTGCTGTCCGCCGCTCTTCCTGCAGAGATCTCCCGCTGGCGAGACGATGTGCAGAACGGCAGGAATCCCAAAGAGATCAAGGTCGCTTTCGCGAGAGAAATGGTGGAGCGGTTCCATGGCCCGGCTTCGGCTGACACGGCAATGGCTGCGTTTGATGCCAGATTCCGACTCAACGCGGTTCCAGAGGACGCGCCAGAGATTTTCGTGCAGTGCTCGTCTGACGGTCTCCCGATTGCAAACGTCTTGAAGGAGGCCGGGCTGGTATCAAGTACGTCTGAAGGCTTGCGCTTGCTGTCGCAAGGGGGCGTGCGGGTCGACGGAGACCGTATAGCCGACAAAGGGCTTGTTTTGTTGCCTGGCGGCGCGCGCGTTGTTCAGGTTGGTAAGCGAAAAATCGCGCGTGTGACGCTTTCGATCTCGGGCGCTCAAGCGCCATGACACGCAGTGTCCAAATAGTTTCGAAAGAGTATTGACCGATCGAAACAGCCCCGTATAATGCGCGGCTCTCCCAACGCGGGAATGCTCTTTAAAAATTCGAGAACAGCCGAGAGGTGTGGGCGCTGTTGAGACGGAGG
>CAZEDA010000032.1:0-17517 GCA_964510915.1 uncultured Rhodocyclaceae bacterium
CATGTGCACGAACTCCTGGCCGATGAGGCCGGAGATGGACGAGAAGTTGACGATGCTGCCGCCGCCGGTCTTCTTCATGGACTCGATGGCGTACTTCACGCCGAGGAAGGTGCCGCGCAGATTCACGGCAGTGAGCTTGTCGAAGTACGCGACATCGAGCCGGTCGGGTACCGCGCCGCTGATGCCCGCGTTGTTCACGACGATGTCGAGTCGGCCATAGCGCTGCTGGATCTCGCCCATCACGGCCACCCACTGTGCCTCGTCCTGCACATCGAGCGACAGATACAGGGCATGGCCGCCGGCGCCGTTGATGGCGGCGGTGACCTGCCGGCCCTCCGCCTCCAGGATGTCCGCGAGGATCACCTTCGCGCCTTCGCGGGCGAACAGGCGGGCCATCGCTTCGCCCATGCCGTGGGCGGCGCCGGTGATCAGTGCGACCTTGCTGGCGAGTCTCATCGTCGTCCTTCCTCCGTGTTGTGTTGTCGTCCCGTCGTCGCGATGCCGTCAGGCCGGGCGGTCGGCTTCCGCGCGCTGTTTCCCGAATGCCACGAACCAGTCGATCGACCCGGGATTCGCCATGGAGTCGCGGTTGACGGCCCGGGCGGGCGGCTGGCCCAGCAGGATCTTCTTGACCGGCACTTCGAGCTTCTTGCCCGAGATGGTACGCGGCACTTCGCGGATCGCCACCACGTCGTTTGGTACATGCCTCGCGGAAAGACCGGTGCGGATCGCATCGAGGAGCGTCCGGCGCAGCGTCTCCGGCACGTCGTCGCTGCCATCTCGCAGCACCACGAACAGCACCATGTACGACTCGCGCCCGAGATACTCGAGATCGATGACGAGCGAGTCGCTCACTTCCGGGAAAGCCTCGACGACGCGGTAGATCTCGCTGGACCCCATGCGGATGCCGTGACGGTTGATGGTCGAATCGCTGCGGCCGTAGATCACGCCCGTGACCGATTCGGGACGCGCGTGCAGCTCGAGCCAGTCGCCGTGGCGCCAGAGACCGGGGTAGGTCTCGAAGTAGCTCTCGGCATAGCGGCGCCCGTCGGTATCCCCCCAGAAGTACAGAGGCATCGACGGCATGGGCAGAGTGCAGACGAGCTCGCCCACGGTGCCCATCAGCGGTTTGCCGTCGTCGTCGAACGCATAGGTGGCGGAACCCAGCGGGCGGCACTGCATCTCGCCCGCGTAGACGGGCAGCGTCGGGCAGGAACCGACGAATGCCGCACCGGGGTCCGTGCCGCCCGAAATCGAGGCAAGCAGGAGGTCCGTGGCGATGTTCTCGTAGACCCATTCGTACCCGTCCGCGGTGAGCGGCGAGCCGGTGCTGCCGAGCGTGCGCAGGGCGGACAGATCGAACCGGTCGCGGGGGCGCAGGCCATTCTTGCGGCACAGCGCGAGGAAGGCGGGGCTCGTGCCGAAGAAAGTCGCGCGTTCCTCCGCGGCGAGTGCCCAGAGCGTGTCCAGATCGGGATGGCCCGGATTGCCGTCGAACTGCAGCACCGTGCAGCCCATGCACAGCGTCGAGACCAGCAGGTTCCACATGATCCAGCTCGTGGACGAGAACCAGAAGAAGCGATCGTCGGGGCCTACGTCGAGATGCAGGCACACGCCCTTGAAATTCTCGATCACGACACCACCGTGACCGTGGACGATGGGCTTGGGCATGCCGGTCGTGCCCGACGAATAGACGATCCACAGCGGATGGTCGAAGGCCACGGGCGTGAAACGCGGCACCGCGGGCGTCCCGAGAACGACGTCGCTCCGGAGCACTGTCACCGCGCGATCCAGAGCGCCGAGATCGAGCGAGGCCGCCGGGTCGAGGTAGGGCACGAACACCACGGCCTCGACGGACGGCAGCTGCGCCACCAGTTCCCGCACGATGTCGCGCCGGTCCACGGCCTTGCCGCCGTAGCGGTAGCCGTCCACGGCGAACAGCACGCGCGGCGAGATCTGCCGGAAGCGGTCGAGCACGGACACGGCACCCATGTCGGGCGAGCAGCTGGACCAGATCGCCCCGAGGCTGGTCGCCGCGAGCAGCGCGAACACGCTTTCCGGGATGTTGGGCATGTACGAGACCACGCGGTCCCCGGCGGTGATGCCGAGGGCGCGCAGTTCGCGGGAGAACGCGCCGACGGCCCCTTCGAGCGCCGCCCACGAGATTTCGGTGCGAGGGCGGGTCTCCGAGCGGAAGACGATGGCGGCCCGGGCGGTCGCATCGGGGCTTCGCGCACGGGCGAGCGCATGCTCGGCGTAGTTGAGCGTGGCGCCATCGAACCACCTCGCGCCGGGCATGACGCGACGATCGAGGACGCGGGTGTATGGTGAATGGGTGATGGGAGTGAAGTACTCCCACAGGGTTTCCCAGAACGTCTCCAGGTCGTCGACGGACCACTGCCAGAGAGCTTCGTAGTCCGTGAAGGCGAGTCCGTGGCGCTGCTCGAGCCACTGGCGGTAGTGGGTGATTCGGGCCGACGCGATGCGTTCGGCGCTCGGACGCCAGAGAGGCGAGGGGACAGTCATGAATGGGTTCGGCCGGGTCAGGCTGCGGAAGAGGGCGCATGTTACCCCGCCTCAAACGGCCACCGATGGGCGACAATGCGAAGTTGACAGATGGATGGGAGGCACGACCCGTTGAACCCCCCGAAGTCCCACCGCAAGACGCGCAGTCCTGAAGGTGGGAGAACGACCGCCGGCCGTCCGGCGCGCAGTGCCGCGCCAGACGGTCGAAAGCCCGTCCCGGCCAGACCGGCCGCGCCACCCCCAGACAGACCGGCAGACGGTGCGCCCCGCTTCTCCGGCGGCGAAGGCATGGTGCGCATCTCCAAGCTGATGTCCGAACGGGGGATCTGCTCCCGCCGGGAGGCCGATCTCTACATCGAGCGCGGCTGGGTGTACGTCGACGGCGCCCGGGTCACCGAGCTGGGCGCGCGCGCCGCACCCACCCAGACCATCACCCTCGATCGCGCCGCCAAGGCCGCCCAGCAGGCACAGATCACGGTCCTCCTGCACAAGCCCGTCGGCTACGTGTCGGCCCAGGCCGAGGACGGCCACCAGCCGGCTGTCACGCTCATCACCGCCGACCGCCGGTTTGCGGGGGACCCGACCGGCATCCCCTTCGACGCCGTCCATCGCAAGGGGCTTGCGCCGGCCGGCCGGCTGGATATCGACTCCACCGGACTGCTCGTGCTCACCCAGGACGGCCGGATCGCGAAACAGCTGATCGGCGAACACGGCGAGGTCGAGAAGGAATACCTCGTCCGCGTGGAAGGGGATCTCTCCGCGGAGGGTCTGGCGCTGCTCAACCACGGCCTGAGCCTGGACGGGCGTCCGCTCCAGCCCGCCCAGGTGACGTGGCAGAACGAGGACCAGCTGAAGTTCGTGCTCCGGGAAGGACGCAAGCGCCAGATCCGGCGCATGTGCGAACTCGTGGGGCTGCGGGTGACCGGCCTGAAGCGCGTGCGCATCGGGCGCGTGCGTCTGCTCGACCTCCCGCTGGGGCAATGGCGCTATCTCGGCGCCGGCGAGCGGTTCTGACCGGAAAGCGCGGCGCGTGGAGGCGAGACAGGACACTCCCGGCGACAGTGATCTGCCGCCCCTGATCCGGGCGCTGCGGGACCCGAACCGCTATCCGCATCCGGTCGACCGGGTGAAGGTCATCGAGACCCACATCTCCTACGTGCTCCTCGCGGGCGACTTCGCCTACAAGATCAAGAAGCCGCTGGCACTGGGCTTCCTGGACTTCCGTCAGCTCCATCGCCGTCACTATTTTTGCGAGGAGGAGCTGCGCCTCAACCGGCGTTTCGCCCCGCAGATCTACCTCGATGTGCTCGCGATTTCCGGCACGCCCGATGCGCCGCGTCTCGGCGAGGGCGGCAAGGCGATCGAGTATGCCGTGCAGATGCGCCGCTTCTCCCAGGGGAGCGTGGCCACCACACTGGCGGCCAACCACGAGATCGGCGTGGCGGAGGGCGCGGCCCTGGCCGAGATGCTCGCGTCGATGCACGCGGCTGCGCAGACGGCGACCCGCGGCGCGCCGTTCGCGACGCCGGAGGTCATCGGCGAACAGGCTCGCGCGAACATCGATGCCCTGCAGACCCTGCTGGAAGATCCCGCCTCGCGTGCGCTGCTGGGCGAACTGAGCGCCTGGACCGAGGTGATGCTCACGCGGCTGGCATCGTCCTTCCAGGAGCGCCTGTTCCGCGGGGCGGTGCGCGAATGTCATGGCGATCTGCATCTCGGCAACATCTGCTGGCTGGAAGGCGCGCCCGTCCCGTTCGACTGCCTCGAGTTCGATCCGGCGCTGCGCTGGGTCGACGTGATGAGCGAACTCGCGTTCCTGCTGATGGATCTCCTCGACCGGAAGCTGGGTCCCGCCGCGTGGCGGTGCCTCGACCGCTACCTGGAGATCACGGGGGATTACGAGGGCGTGGGGGTGCTGCGCTTCTATCTCGTGTACCGGGCGCTGGTGCGGGGGAAGGTCGCCGCACTCCGGGCTGCGCAGGAAGGCATCCCCGGCGATCAGCGGGTGGAGGCGCTGGGCTACCTGCGCCTCGCGGGCGACCTCATCCGTGACCAGCACCGTGCGCTGATTCTCATGCATGGCCTCTCCGGATCCGGCAAGTCGACCGTCGCCAGGGCGCTCGTGGACGGCCTCGGCGCGATCCGGCTTCGCTCCGACGTGGAGCGCAAGCGCATGCACGGCCTGGCCGCGGAGGCCAGCAGCGACGAGGCCCAGCGTACGCAGATGTACAGCGCGGCCGCCAGCGAGCAGGTCTACACCCGCCTTTGCGAGCGCGCCGTCGCGCTGGCAGTCGGGGGCTGGCCCGCCATCGTCGACGCCGCGTTCCTGCGGCGCGAGGAGCGGGACCGGTTTCGCAGTGCCGCCGCCAGGCAGGGCCTGGCGTTTCGCATCGTCTCGTGTTCGGCATCGCCGGCCGTGCTGCGAGAGCGTGTGGCGCGGCGCGCGGAACTGAGCACCGACGCCTCGGAAGCCACGGTGGCCGTGCTCGACAAGCAGACTTCCTGGATCGAACCGCTCGGCGTGGACGAGGTGCCGATGAGCATCTCGGCGGATTCGACCCGGCCGGAACCGTGCGTGACCCGCCTTCGCGGCATCATCGGCGACAGCCCCTTCCGAACCTGACGGAAAGCGGCGAACATCGCCCCGTGGTCGGCGTACCGGAACCCGGGCGGCACCCCTTGACCCTGCCATGAGCAGGGCCGCGAGGCGTGGCATGGGCCGTGCTGACGTCCTCCCCGTCCGAGGCGGCCCCCCGGTTCCTTCGCTCCCTGGCGGAGCGTCCCGGCGCCGCCGTCCGTCCAGCCCAGCATCGAGGAGAAGGCATGGCTACGCAGCAACTGGTCTACGAGAACGTCGCCCCCGTCAACAGCGTCCGGCACAAGGGCTGGTCCGTGGAGGTGGGCAGCGACTACAGCTTCGCGAAGAAGGTGAACTCCATGCCGCTCATGGCCGTGGAGATTCCGTTTGCCGCAGCCGACTACGCCGTGGTGTTCGCGGGCAACGAGCAGGCCGTGATGCCCGCCGTGATCCTCGGCGTGCGCAGCAACGACAATCTCTTCATCAAGCCCGACGGCAGCTGGGACGCCCGCTACATTCCGGCGTTCGCGCGGCGCTACCCGTTCGTCTTCTCCAGCAGCGATGACGGCGGCACGTTCACGCTGTGCATCGACGAAGCGTTCTCCGGGTTCAATCAGGCGGGCAAGGGCGCGCCTCTGTTCGAGGAAGAGGGCAAGGCCTCGCCCTACGTGCAGAACGTGCTCAACTTCCTGCAGGAGTATCAGTCCCAGTTCCTGCGCACCCAGTCGTTCTGCAAGACCATCCAGGAATCCGGTCTGCTGGAGCCTATGCAGGCGCAGATCACCACCCCGGGTGGCGAGAAGCTCTCGCTGAGCGGCTTCATGGCGGTCAACCGCGACAAGCTGAAGGCCCTGTCGCCGGAGAAGCTGGCCATCCTCGCCAAGACGGACGAACTGGAACTCATCTATCTCCACGTGAATTCGATGCGCAACTTCCAGGGCATGATCGATCGCCTCGGCAAGACGGAAGGCGCCGCCGGCAAGGCTGCCTCGGAATCCGCGCCGGCATGACCGGGGCCGTCGATCCACTGCTGGTGTCCCGTGAGGGTGGGGTGGTTCACCTCACCTTCAACCGGCCGGAGGTGCTGAACGCACTGAATCTTCCGCTGGCGGCTGCGTTCCGTGACCAGTGCCTGAAGCTCGCGGCCGATCCGTCGGTGCGGGTCGTGGTCCTCAAGGGTGCGGGTCGTGGTTTCATGGCGGGGGGCGACATCGCCGTGATGCGGCAGGACCCGGTGGCAAACGCCGGGGCTCTGATCGAGACGATGCACGAGGGCCTCCAGGCGCTCGCCGCCATGCAGGCCCCAGTACTCGCTTCACTCCACGGGGTGGTGGCTGGTGGCGGGCTCGGCGTGGCGCTCGCCGCGGATCTCGCAATCGCGGCGGAAGGCACCAAGTTCAATCTGGCCTACGCCAACATCGGTACCAGCTGCGACTGCTCCAACTCGTGGTCGCTGCCCCGGCTGGTCGGGCTTCGCAAGGCAATGGAGATCGCGCTTCTGAGCGACACGTTCGACGCGCAGGAAGCCCTGCGGCTCGGACTGCTGAACCGCGTCGTGCCGGGCGATCGCCTCGCCGAGGAGACCGATGCCATCGCCACGCGCCTCGCGGCCGGGGCGCCGCTCGCGCTCGGCAATCTCAAGCGCCTGATGCGCGAATCGCTCGGCCGCTCGCTTCCGGAACAGCTCGACGCCGAGCGACAGGCTTTCCTGCAGTGCGCCGCCACCCGCGACTTCGCCGAAGGCACGGGGGCGTTCCTCGAGAAGCGCCCCGCGAAGTACGAGGGGCGCTGACGCTCCCGGTTACGCGACAGCCTTGCGCTTGCGCCAGGCCGTCGCTCCCACCAGGCCCAGACCGGCCAGCATCAGGGCGTAGGTCTCGGGCTCCGGAATCGGTTGAAGCGTGAGGAACCCGCGGATCTCGCCACCGCCGAAAGAAGTGCTGTGGATGTTGAGATAGGCGCGACCGCTGCCGATGCCTCCCAGCAACGCGTTGAACGCTGACCCGGTCGTTCCGCCGTTGGCACTGATGAACGCGGCATTCCAGGACTCCGTCTTCGTCATATCGAAGGTCTGGTCATACGTGCCTTCCTTCACGCCCGAGGGAAACCCTGGAAAGGTCGGCAGGGGCGTTGCCACGCCGGCGGTCAGGACGCCAGGGGTCGCCGTGCAGCAGTGGACGTGGGCGTTGGTGGTGTCGCCCGTCAGTCCCGAGAAGGACGCCTCCACGCGCATGGTGAAATTGTCCTCGTTGATCGTGAATCTGGCCGACCCGAGGCCGGCCGAGTTGTTCGCGGGCGACTCGTTGGCCCCGGAAAGACTGGCAATGTAGATCACGTCGTGGGCGACGGCGGGCAGGGCGAGGGCAGTCAGCGCGGCGGCGATGACGGCGCGGAAGGCGTTTCGGGGCATGGTCTTCTCCTGGAGGTCGTGGGGCTCGACTCGCTGGGGCGAGCCTGCCCGCCCACTGTCGCGGCAGCGTGCCCCAGTGGCAAGTGACTAAGTCACATAGCGGACGCGATTGAGCCGGAGAGCCCGCAGACACGCCATCCGAACGTCATGTTCCGGTCACGTTCGTCCGTAGCGCCCGAGCACGACATCGAGCGCGGCACCGCCGTCGATCTCCTGGCGGATGCGGTTCTCGCGTTCGGTGATCCGTTCTGCCTCGTCCAGCACGAAGGCGATGTGTTCCGCCGGTATCACGACCACGCCATCGGCATCCCCGAGCACGAAATCCCCGGGCCGCACGCTGACCCGCCTGCTGGTCGCACCCGGCATCACCACCGGAATGCCGCAGCCGGTGACCTTCCAGCGCGTGATCGACTGCACCGGGGATCGGTAGCGCGAGTAGACCGGGATCCCGTGTCGCGCGATGCCGTCGGAGTCACGCACGCCACCGCTCACCACCATGCCCGTGCAGCCGCGGACCTTCATGCCGAGGGCCAGCAGTTCGCCGAAGCAGGCCATGCCTTCGGCGTCCCCCGCCCAGACCGACACCACCCCGGGCGTCATGCCTTCGATCGCCGCCATCTTGTCCGGGTCGCCCGGGCCTTCGTACGGCGTCATCTGTCCCCGGACCGTATAGGCGAATCCGGCGAGCTTGGGCTGGCTGGCGGACAGGCGCACGAGATCGGTCGCGAGCGCCTGGTTCGGCAGCGACACCTTCTCGAGAACGTCCGAGACGGTGGTGGTATCGACGTGAAGGAACCGGTCGCGAAGGGCCTGGTCGGCGGGCTTCATGCCGGCACCTTCTGTCCGGGAAGCTGCAGCCCGGCACGCGGCCAGTCGACTTCCATGAGGTTTCCGAATCCGGAGAGCGTGACGTACAGCTTGCGAAGTCCGGCGCCGCCGAAGGCGACGTTCGTGCAGTAGGGCTCATTGGCTTCATGGAACTCGAGCCACTCGCCGGCGGGGCTGATCACGCTCACGCCGCCGGTGATGAGTGTCGCCACGCAGATGTTGCCGCCGGCTTCGACCTTGAGCGAGTCGAACCGCCGGTAGCCGGGCAGACCCGCCACCAGCTTGCCGCCATGCGGGGAAGGGAAGGGATCCTTCGCCACGGTGCCCTCGCCGGTGATCGGGAAGGCCCACAGCCGCGCTGGCTCAGTCTCGGCGACGTACAGGGTCGAGCCATCCGGCGACAGACCGATGCCATTGGGCGTGATGAGCGGGAAGACCGCCTCGCGGATCAGACTGCCGTCGGTGCGCGCGTAGTACACGGCACCGCGGTCCATCAGGCGACCGTAGACCTTGCCGAGATCGGTGAACCAGAACCCGCCCTTGCCGTCCAGGACGATGTCGTTCGGCCCCTTGAGCGGGATGCCGTCGCACTGCGTGTAGAGATCCTCGAAGCGTCCCGTCTCGGGGTCTACGCGCTGGATGCGGCCGCCGATGTACTCGTCGGCCCGTCCGTGCGGGCGAAACAGTCCGTCGGACTCGCGGGTCCAGTTGAAGCCGCCGTTGTTGCAGACGTAGAACATGCCGTCGGGGCCGATCGCGGCGCCGTTGGGGCCGCCGCCCAGATTGGCGACGACGCTCGTGCGACCGTCCGGGTGGACTCGCGTCAGCGTGCCGCGGGCGATCTCGACCAGCACGATCGAGCCGTCCGCCATCACGACGGGACCTTCGGGGAACTGCAGTCCCGTGGCCACGACTCGGCCCGAGAGCTTGAACTGGGTTGTCACGACGTTTCCTCCCGGATTGAGATCGGTGCGGCGTCTGTCGATCGATCGCCCGTCTCGGGGCTGGCTCCGCATCCGGTCCGACGATAGCATGGGGTCTCACCTCCAAGAGCACAGCGCGCCCATGGCACGGATCGTCCCCCACGGCTGGCGCGAGGCCGCGGCCACCGGCGCGGCAGCGCGCGAGATCGAAACCCTGTCCCGGCTGGCGGACGGGCTGCCCGACGACTACACCGTCTACCACGGTGTGCATTGGACACGCCTCGACCAGGGCGCCTCCGTGTACGGGGAGATCGATTTCGTCGTGGTGGCGCCGTCCGGACGCACGTTGCTCATCGAGCAGAAGTCCGGCTTCCTGCAGGAGACCGCCGACGGGCTTGCGAAGACCTACGGGGGCCGTGCGCGGAACGTCGTCGTCGGTCTGGCCGCGAGCGCACAGGCGGTCCAGGCGCGCTTCGCCACCGATCACGACGGGGCGGTGCTGCCGGTCGAGACACTGTTCTTCTGTCCGGACTACCGGGTGCGTCAGCCGGCCGTCGCGGGCATCGAGCCCTCGAGGATCGTCGACGCCTCACGGCGCTCTCAGCTCGCGCAGATCGTGCTGCAGGCGCTGCCGCCCGGCGAGGAGATCAGTCCGCTTGCGAGTCGGGCGCACCGGTTCTTCCGCGCCGTGCTGGAACTCACGCCGGAAGTCGGCGCCATCGCCACGCAGGTCGAGACGCTGTACACGCGGCTGTCGGGCGGTCTCGCCGAGTGGGGACGCCGTCTGGAGTTCGAGCCGTTCCGGCTGCACGTCACCGGCACGGCGGGCTCGGGCAAGACGCAGCTCGCGCTGGCCGTCTACCAGGACACCGTGGCGGCCGGACTGCGCCCGCTGTACGTCTGCTACAACCGCCCGCTCGCGGACCACATGGCCACGCTCGTCCCGCCCGGTGGCGAGGTGTTCACGTATCACCAGCTGTGCGAGCGCGTGACGCGCGGCCGTGTGCCCGGGCCGGATTTCTCCCAGCGCGATGCCTTCGGGCAACTGGAGCGCGCGTTCGCCGAACTGCCGCCCGCCGAGCCATGGCAGTTCGACGCGCTGCTCGTCGACGAGGGGCAGGATTTCGACCCGGCATGGCGGGATCCTCTGCTGCGTCTGCTGCGCGCCGACGGCCGCGCGTGGTGGCTCGAGGACCCGCTGCAGCGCCTGTATGCGCGTGAGCCCGTGTCGCTGAGCGGCTGGGTCCGGCTGCGAGCCGACACCAACTACCGCACGCCTCAGGATGTGCTCGAACTCGTGAAGCGCCGGATCGCCCCCGACGTCGCGGTGCAGAGCGGCAGTCCCGTGTCGGGTTCCGGCGTGGAGACCTTCGTGTACGACACGCCGGCAGAACTGCAGGAGGCCACCAAGCGCGCCATCACCGCTGCGGTAGGCCACGGCTTCAAGCGCTCGCAGATCGGGGTGATCACCTTTCGCGGCCGGGAGTCCTCGGCGCTGGCCGGGCTCAAGCAGCTGGGGCCCCATCGCTTCACCACCTTCACGGGGCGCTATGACCTGCTGGGCAACCCCGAATACTCCGAGGGCGATCTGCTGCTCGATTCGGTCTACCGCTTCAAGGGCCGCTCGGCGCCCTGCGTGGTGTTCACCGAGGTGGACTTCGAAGCGCTGGACGAGACCGCCCGCCACAAGCTTTTCGTGGGGGCTACGCGCGCCTCGATGAAGCTGATTCTCGTGGTGTCGCAGCGCGCGGCCGATGCCCTCGGGCTGGAGGGCGCCAGGAGTCTGGGCAAGGCCTGACCTGGGTCGACGCCGTTCAGCCTGCGCTGCCCGACGCCACCGCGAGGCCGCCCACGTAACGCTTGTTCCAGATCTCGTGGCCGTGGACGAAGTCGTTGCGGCCGCTGCGGTCGACGCCCCGCATGAGCCAGAGCGGCTGGTCGTAGATGTTGAACGGGCTGCTGTCCTTGCGCTGGCGCACCAGGGAGCGGTCGTAGTGCGAGGTCGCGGGCATGTACCGCATGATCAGTGCCGCGCGCCGCTGACCGGACGTGTTGGCGAGCGACCCGTGGATGAGTCGCACGTCGTGGAAGGACATCTGCCCCGGTTCCAGCTCGACGTTCACCGCCTGGGCCTCGTCGAACTGATCGCGGTCGAGTTCCAGATTGAGCACGAGATCCTTGCGGTTGCTCACGTGGTGGCGGTAGAGCTCCTGCCGCCGGTGGGACCCGGGAATGAACCGCATGCAGCCGTTCGTCGTGGAGACGGGATCGATCGCGATCCAGGCGGAGCAAGTGGCGAGCGGGCGCATGGGCCAGTACTCGCCGTCCTGATGCCAGGGCACCTCGCGTCCCTTCACCGGCGGTTTGCACAGCACCCGCGTGATCCACAGGATGATGTCCGGGCCCAGGATCTGGCTCACCGCGTCCAGCACGGTGGGGTCCTGCGCGGCTGCCATGAACGGATTGCGCATCGGGCCGTCGGTGGGCGGGACCATGTGCGGGTTGGCGAGATCTTCCTGCGCCACATCGGTATAGGTCGAGAGCAGGCGATCGACGCCTTCGCGCAGGCGGGCGAGGACCTCCTCCGGGAGGCGGAACTTCGGAAACACGTAGCCGTGTTCGTGGTAGTGACGCAGTTCTTCCGGGGACAGCGGTGCATTCATGCGTAGGGCTCCGGCGGGCTTCGCTCAGACGGCGGAAGCGCGGTTGAGGTCGGCGAGGGTTTCGGGCGGGAGTTGCAGCGTCGCTGCTCGCAGCGAGGCCTGCAGTTGTTCGACCGATGTGGCACTCACGATGGGCGCGGTGATGGCAGGCTGTTCGAGCAGCCAGGCGAGCGCGACCGCCGCGGGCTGGGTGTCATGCGCCTGGGCGGCACGATCGAGCGCGGCGAGGACACGCAGCCCGCGTTCGTCGAGATACTTTGCCAGCGCCTTGCCGCGCGGGCTCTTGCCGAGGTCCGCCTCGCTGCGGTACTTGCCGCTGAGAAAGCCGGCAGCGAGCGGAAAGTACGGAATGACGCCCACGCCGCGCGCCACGCACAGGTTCTGCAGGTCACCTTCGAACCCGGTGCGCTCCAGCAGGTTGTAGTGGGGTTGCAGGCTGCAGTAGGCAGGCCACCGGTGCGACTTCGACGTGTCGAGGGATGTCCGCAGGCGGTCCGTAGCGAAGTTCGATGCGCCGATCACGCGGACCTTGCCCTGCTTTACCAGCAGGTCGTAGGTCTCGAGCGTCTCTTCGATGGGGGTGTCGGGGTCGTCGGTGTGGGACTGGTACAGATCGATGAAGTCCGTCTGCAGGCGGGAGAGCGACGCTTCCACGGCCTGGAGAATGTACCGGCGGGAAAGCCCTTTGGCATCGGGCCCCATCTCCATGCCGACCTTGGTCGCGATGATCACGTCGTGCCGGTTGCCGCGCGCCTTCATCCAGCGGCCGATGATGGTCTCGGACTCGCCGCCGCGATTGCCGGGCTTCCAGCGGGAATACAGGTCCGCCGTGTCGATGAAGTTGCCGCCTGCGGCGACGTAGGCATCCAGCAGTTCGAAGGACTGCGGTTCATCCACGGTCCAGCCGAAGACGTTGCCCCCAAAGGCGAGCGGCGACACCGCGAGCGCCGAAGCGCCCAGCTGTCGTTTCTCCAAGACTCCTCCCCCTCGACCGCATCGGTGACGGTCTGCCTGCGGCGAAGTTACACGCTTTGGCGCGCGCGGCAAAGTCTGCGCATTCGTGTTGCGGGGCAACAAATTTTGCAGATCTGTAACGAGCCATTACACTGGTCTCCACTGGTCCCGAACCAGATGACAAGCGGCAAGATCGGCAGACGGAGGAGGCTTTGCAACCAACCGACATCCGCAGTCCCGACTATTTTCACAAGGTCGTGGACTGCCAGTGGGCGTGTCCTGCCCACACGCCCGTGCCGGAGTACATCCGGCTCATCGCGGCCGGCCGCTACGCCGACGCCTATCTCGTCAACTGGCAGTCCAATGTTTTCCCCGGTGTCCTCGGCCGCACCTGCGACCGTCCCTGCGAGCCCGCCTGCCGGCGCGGTCGCGTGGAGGAGAAGAACGCCGAAAAGCCCGAACCCGTCGCCATCTGCCGCCTGAAGCGCGTGGCCGCGGACTACAAGGGCGAAATCACCCCCCGCCTTCCGCGACCGCCCGCGGCCCGCACCGGAAAGAAAGTCGCCTGCGTCGGCGCCGGCCCGTCTTCGCTGACGGTCGCGCGCGACCTCGCCGTGCTGGGCCATGACGTCGTCGTCTTCGACGGCGACCCGAAAGCCGGCGGTTTCATGCGGACCCAGGTGCCGCGGTTCCGTCTGCCCGAGGAGGTCATCGACGAGGAGGTGGGCTTCATTCTCGATCTCGGGGTGAGCTTTCGCGGCGGCCAGCGGATCGACTCGCTGAAGTCCTTGCTGGCCGAGGAGTTCGACGCCGTGTTCGTCGGCACGGGCGCGCCGCGCGGGCGCGACCTCGACATTCCCGGACGCAGGGAGTCGGCCTCGCACATCCACATCGGCATCGACTGGCTGTCGTCGGTGTCCTTCGGCCATGTGACCAAGGTCGGGCGCCGCGTGATCGTCCTCGGCGGCGGCAACACCGCGATGGACTGCTGCCGCTCGGCCAAGCGGCTGGGCGGCGAGGACGTGAAGGTGATCGTGCGCTCCGGCTTCGACGAGATGAAGGCCTCGCCGTGGGAGAAGGAGGACGCGCAGCACGAAGGCATCCCGATTCTCAATTTCCTGGTGCCCAAGCGCTTCGAACACGAGAACGGCCGTCTCATCGGCATGACCTTCGAAAAGGTCCACGCGGTCTACGACGACCAGAAGCGCCGCACGCTCGTGCCGACCGGCGAGCCCGATGCGTTCTTCGAATGCGACGAGGTGCTGGTGGCGGTCGGGCAGGAGAATGCGTTTCCCTGGATCGAGCGCGACCTCGGCCTCAGGTTCGACCGCTGGGGCCTGCCGGTGCTCGACCCGAAGACCCACCAGTCGTCCATCCCGAATGTCTTCTTCGGTGGCGATGCCGCATTCGGGCCGAAGAACATCATCACGGCAGTGGCGCACGGCCACGAAGCGGCGATCTCCATCGATCGCTTCTGCCGCGGCGAGGCGCTGACCCCGAGGCCGGCACCGCATACGCGGCTCACGTCGCAGAAGATGGGCATCCACGAGTGGAGCTACGACAACGACGTTTCCGGCGAAAACCGCAACGCCGTGCCGTGGGCCGCGGCCGAGAAGGCGCTGCGCAGCATCAAGGTGGAGGTGGAACTCGGCTTCGACCCTGCCACCGCCTTCAAGGAAGCGCAGCGCTGCCTCAACTGCGATGTGCAGACCGTGTTCGCGCGTGACCTCTGCATCGAGTGCGATGCCTGCGTGGACATCTGCCCGATGGACTGCATCACCTTCACCGGCAACGGGGACGAAGCCGATCTGCGCACCCGGCTGAAGGCGCCCGCGGACAACTTCACGCAGGATCTGTACGTCTCGCCCGCCCTGAAGACGGGGCGGGTGATGGTGAAGGACGAGGACGTCTGCCTGCACTGCGGGCTTTGCGCGGAGCGCTGTCCGACCGGAGCCTGGGACATGCAGAAGTTCCTGCTCGAGATGACCCACGCGGGCGCCGAACGCCCGGCCACGTCGCCACAAAGGAGTGCCGCTTGAAGCCCATCGCAGCGGTCAACGATTTCGTCGTCAAGTTCGCCAACGTCAACGGGTCGGGGTCCGCCTCGGCCAACGAGCTCTTCGCCCGCGCGATCCTGCGCATGGGCGTGCCGGTGAGCCCGCGCAACATCTTCCCGTCGAACATCCAGGGCCTGCCCACCTGGTACGAAGTGCGGGTCAACGAGCGCGGGTGGCTCGGGCGCCGCGGCGGCGTGGACCTCATGGTCGCCATGAATCCGCAGACCTGGGATGCCGACATCGCCGAGATCGAGCCGGGCGGGTACCTGTTCTACGACAACTCCAAGCCGCTGCCGTCCTCGAAGTTCCGCGAGGACATCACCGTGATCGGCATGCCGCTCACGCAGATCTGCAACGCCACCTACAGTGATCCGCGACAGCGGCAGCTCTTCAAGAACATCATCTACCTCGGCGCGCTGTCGATGCTGCTCGACATGGAGCAGGAGCCCATCGCCCAGCTGATCGGCGAGCAGTACAAGGGCAAGGAGAAGCTGCTGCAGCCCAACCTGCACGCGCTGGGGCTGGGCCGCGACTACGCGGAAGCCCATCTGACCCATCCGATCGGCCTCCGGGTCCGTCGCGCCGACAACGTGGGCGACCGCATCTTCGTCGATGGCAACAGTGCCGCCGCGCTTGGCTGCGTCTATGGCGGCGCCACGGTGTGTGCCTGGTATCCGATCACGCCGTCGTCCTCCGTGGCGGAGGCTTTCCAGAAGTACTGCGGCAAGTACCGCGCGGACGAAACGGAGGGCAACCGCTTCGCCATCATCCAGGCGGAGGACGAGCTCGCGTCCATCGGCATGTGCGTGGGGGCGGGGTGGAACGGCGCACGCGCCTTCACTGCCACCTCCGGCCCGGGCATCTCGCTCATGACCGAGTTCATCGGGCTCGCGTATTTCGCGGAGATCCCGGTCACCATCATCGACGTGCAGCGCGGGGGGCCCTCGACCGGCATGCCGACGCGGACCCAGCAGGCCGATGTCATCGCCTGCGCCTATGCGTCCCACGGGGACACCAAGCACGTTCTCCTGCTGCCCGAGGATCCGAAGGAATGCTTCGAGCACGCCGCGGCGGCACTCGACCTCGCCGATCGGCTGCAGACGCCGGTGTTCGTGCTGACCGATCTCGACATCGGCATGAACCAGCGCCTGTGCGAGCCTCTGCAGTGGGACGACGCCCGCACGTACGACCGCGGCAAGGTGATGACGCGGGAGATGCTCGATGCGGGCACCACGTTCGGGCGCTACCTCGATGTGGACGGCGACGGGATTCCGTATCGGACCTATCCCGGCACCCACCCCAGCAAGGGCGGCTACTTCACGCGGGGTACCACCAAGAATGCGTATGCCTCCTACTCGGAGGCCGGCGCCGACTACACGTACAACGTGCAGCGGCTGCTGCGAAAGCTGGAGACCGCAAAACAGCTCGTGCCGCAGCCGGTCGTGCGCCACGCGGCGCATCGCACCAAGGTCGGCGTGCTGTACTACGGTTCCACGTCGCCGGCGATGTCGGAGGCCGTGGCGGAACTGGAAGGCAGCGGCATCCTGATCGATACCATGCGGCTGCGTGCCTTCCCGTTCCCGGACAGCGTGACGGACTTCATCCAGGACCACGAACAGGTATTCATCGTCGAGCAGAACCGCGACGGCCAGATGCGCACGCTGCTCGTGAACGAACTGGGAATCGACCCGGCGCGGCTGATGGCCATCCTCCACTACGACGGCACCCCGATCACCGCGCGCTACATCACCGCCGAGATCGGCGAGCGCATCCGCGCGATGAACATCGAACCTCTGCGCAAGGACAAGGTGGCTTGACGTGACCTACATCGCAAAGCCCAAGCTGCACCATCCGACCCTGCCGCGAAACCAGGTCGGGTTCACCCGCCGCGACTACGAGGGGCGCATCTCCACGCTCTGCGCGGGATGCGGCCACGACTCCATCTCCGCGGCGATCATCCAGGCCTGCTGGGAGATGGACATCGAGCCGCACCGGGTGGCGAAGCTCTCGGGCATCGGCTGCTCGTCCAAGACGCCCGACTACTTCCTCGGCAACAGCCACGGCTTCAACACCGTGCACGGCCGGATGCCGTCGGTGCTCACGGGTGCGAACCTGGCCAACCGTGACCTGCTGTATCTGGGCGTGTCGGGGGACGGCGATTCCGCGTCCATCGGCCTCGGGCAGTTTGCGCACGGCATGCGCCGCGGCGTCAACATGGTCTACGTCCTCGAGAACAACGGCGTGTACGGTCTCACCAAGGGGCAGTTCTCGGCCACGGCGGACGAGGGTTCCCGCTCGAAGCGCGGCGTGGTGAACACGGATGCCCCGATCGACACGGTGTCGCTCGCGCTCATCATGGGCGCGACGTTCGTGGCGCGCGGCTTCTCGGGCGACAAGGCGCAGCTCGTGCCGCTCATCAAGGCGGCCATCAATCACCGGGGCGCGGCGTTCATCGACGTCATCAGCCCCTGCGTGGCGTTCAACAACCACGCCGGCAGCACCAAGAGCTACGACTACGTGCGCGAGCACAACGACGCCGTGAACCGGATCGACTTCATCGCGCTGCGCCCGGAGGTCA
>CAZEDA010000033.1:0-17434 GCA_964510915.1 uncultured Rhodocyclaceae bacterium
GACGCCACCAGCGCGGCGTACTCGCCCAGGCTATGCCCTGCGGCAACCGCCGGCGCATCGCCCCCTGCGGCACACCAGGCGCGGTAGACCGCAATATCGGCTGCCAGCATGACGGGCTGGGTGTTCACGGTCAGGCCCAGCGCCGTTTCGGGGCCGGCATCGATGAGCGTCCACATGTCCATCCCGAGCGCGCTCGACGCCTCGTCGATGGTGGCGCGAATCCCGGGCATGTCCGCGTAGTCGCGCAACATCCCGACCGACTGCGACCCCTGACCGGGGAAGACGAAAGCGAGTTTCATGGGAATCGAGAAAACGTGAGGAGTTGAAGGTTCGCGGGCTACCAGCGCACGAGCGCCGCGCCCCAGGTGAATCCGCCGCCCACGCCTTCGAGCAGCACGTTGTGCCCTGGCTGGATGCGGCCATCCCGCACCGCTTCGTCCAGTGCGAGCGGGATCGACGCGGCAGAGGTATTGCCGTGCCTCGCCACACAGGCCACCACGCGCTCCATGGGCAGGCCCAGCTTGCGGGCCGCGGACTCGATGATGCGGATGTTGGCCTGGTGCGGAATGAACCAGTCGACGTCGGCATGCACCAGTCCGGCGGCACCGAGCACTTCGTCGGCCACATCGGCGAGCGCCTTCACGGCAAGCTTGAATACCGTGTTGCCATCCATGCGGACGAACGGGTCGCCGGTGACGTTGCCATTGGACACACCGCCCGCGACGCAAAGGATCTCCGCGTGGCTGCCATCCGCGTGCAGACGGGTGGCGACGATGCCCGGTTCCTCGGAGGCCTTCAGCACGACGGCGCCTGCGCCGTCACCGAAGAGCACGCACGTGCCCCGATCGGTCCAGTCGAGCAGACGCGTAAACGTTTCGGTTCCCACCACCAGAGCTGTACGAGCCTGCCCCGAGCGGATGAACATGTCGGCGGTGGCAAGCGCGTAGACGAATCCCGTGCACACCGCCTGCACGTCGAAGGCCGGACAACCTGAGGCGCCGAGTTTCGCCTGCAGAATGCAGGCCGTGCTGGGAAACGCCATGTCAGGCGTCGTCGTCGCGACGATGATGAGATCGAGTTCCGTCGCGCTCACGCCTGCCGCCTCAAGGGCGCGCTGCGCCGCAGGCAGCGCGAGGTCGCTCGCCTTCTGATCCTCGGCGGCAATGTGACGCGCGCGAATGCCCGTCCTCGAGGCGATCCACTCGTCGGAGGTCTCGACGATCTTCGCGAGGTCGTCGTTGGTCATCACCCTCTCGGGAAGGTACGACCCCGTTCCGGCGACGCGTGAATACGTCACGACGCCACCTCGATCTTCTGGGTATCCATGCGCGAACGGATCAGTTCGAGCAGACCGTTGCGGACCTCGTCGTAGGCACGCTCGATCGCAAAGCGGAACGCAAACGCATCCGCGGAACCGTGACTCTTGACGACGATGCCCTTGAGACCCAGCAGACTTGCGCCGTTGTAGCGGCGGTGATCGACGCGCCGCTTGAAGCTGTTGATGACCGGGAGCGCGACCAGCGCCGCAATCTTGGTCATCAGGTTGCGTTTGAACTCTTCCCGGAGGTACGCGGCAAGCATCTGCGCGAGGCCTTCGGAAGTCTTGAGTGCCACGTTGCCGACGAAGCCGTCACACACCACGACGTCGGTCGTGCCCTTGTAGATGTCGTCCCCTTCCACGTTGCCGTAGAAGTTCAGGCTGCTTGCGCGGAGAAGATCCGCGGCTTCCTTGGTGACTTCGTTGCCCTTGATGTCCTCTTCGCCGATGTTGAGCAGCCCCACGCTCGGGCGATCGTTGTGGTCGATGGCGCCCACGAGGGCCGCGCCCATCATCGCGAATTGCAGAAGGTGGTCGGGCGTGCAGTTGACGTTGGCCCCGAGGTCCAGCATCACGGTGCGCCCGCGCTGGCTCGGCAGATAGGAAGCGATCGCCGGCCGTTCGACGCCGGGCAGCATTTTCAGCACGAATCGCGAGATGGCCATGAGCGCGCCCGTGTTCCCGGCGCTCACACAGCAGTCCGCTTCGCCCGCCTTCACAAGATCGATGGCAACACGCATCGACGAGTCACGCTTGTTGCGGAGCGCGTTCGCCGGCGGTTCGTCCATCGCGACCTGCTCGGAGGCGTGGCGGACCTTCAGGCGCTCCCCGGGCTCACGGCCGACGCGACGCAACTCGTCCAGGAGAGTCTGTTCGGTGCCCACGAGAATCATGGTCACGTCAGAGCGCTCGTCGAGAAAGGCGAGCGCAGCCGGGACCGTGACCGATGGCCCGTGATCACCGCCCATGCAATCGATGGCGATTCGGACGCTCACGCCCAGAGTCTGATGCCGGGAAGTCGATGCAGATTGGCGCTGGACATTGCGCGGGAGAAGCCTTCCACGGTCGAGGAAAACCGGAGGGCGCGGGTGAGGCGCGGTTGCGTCCTGAACGGACGGCGGGTCGCGCCTCCCCGGGGAGAGGGCATGAATCAGTCGGACTTGGTCTTGAGCACCTTGCGGCCGCGGTAGTAGCCGCTCGGGCTGATGTGGTGACGCAGATGCGTCTCACCCGTGGTCGGCTCGACGGCCAGGGGCGGATTGGTCAGGAAATCGTGGGAACGATGCATCCCGCGCTTCGACGGGGATTTCTTGTTCTGCTGAACAGCCATGTCACTCTCCTTCGCGTCCTCTCGGACGCCGATCAATGCAAATCGGGCGATGGTTTCCCGTCCTCACCGGCCGGGGCGGGGGGCGTTTCGCACCCGCCTGCCGCATGGCGCGGGGCCATCGGCATTGCCAGCAGGACTTCCTCTTCCACCAGGGACAGCGGCACGACGGCCTCTTCCCTCGGCAGGTAATCCACGTCATCCTCTTCGTCCTGCACCTGATCCATCCCGAGGGCGGGAAGGAACACCAGGGTGCGGTTCGAATCGATCTCGACCTCCACATCGCCGAGACAGCGCTGGCAGGCTACCGTCAGCAACCCGGACACCGTAAGCTCGATGGCGGGCTTCTCGTCCCGCCTGACATACCCTCGAACCTGGTACCGGATGAGGGCCCCGGGAGACCGGGACACCTCTGACAGCCGCTCGAGCGACCCGGCCGCAACACTGCCCTGGACTTCATTTCCAAGGCGCGCGAACTCGACGGGATCAACTCTCTCCAGCGCGGACATAAGCGCGCAATAATACGGGCATTTCCCTGTCTGGTCAAAAGGCTACCACCTCATGCCCGAGCTGCGACTCATCCTCGCCTCCACCTCCGTCTACCGCCGCGAGTTGCTCTCCCGTCTGCGCGTCCCCTTCGAAACCGCGTCGCCCGGGACGGAGGAAGCCACCCTCCCGGGGGAAGCGCCCGCCGATACCGCACTTCGCCTGGCTAGGGAGAAGTCGCGGGCGGTCCAGGCGCGGGAGCCGGAAGCGGTGGTCATCGGGTCGGATCAGGTCGCCGCGCTCGGCGAGCTGCGGCTTGGCAAGCCGGGAAACCGCGAGCGTGCCATCGAACAGCTTCTGGCCTCCAGTGGCAAAACGGTGGACTTTCATACTGCGATCTGCGTCGGCAGCGGTCGGTCCGGGGTCCAGACCACCGCCATCGACTGCACCCGCGTCACCTTCCGGACACTCTCGAGAGACGTCGTCGAGCGCTATGTGGATGCCGAGAAACCCTTCGACTGTGCGGGAAGTGCCAAGGCCGAGGGACTGGGAATCGCCCTGATCGAACGCATCGAGAGCACCGATCCCACGGGACTCATCGGCCTGCCCCTCATCCTGCTCACTTCCGCCTTGGCCGAACACGGGATACGCGTTCCGTGACCGACCAGCAGCCCGCCGAAGTCGCGTCGGCCCGCCGGGGCCGGATCTACCTGCTGCCGATGCCCCTCGGGGAAATCGCGCCAGCGTACGCCCTGCCTCCGGCCACGGTCGAGGTCGCAGTCCGCCTGGGACACTTCGTCGCCGAAAGCGCCCGGACCGCGCGGCGCTTCCTGACCCAGCTCCCCCTCCAGGCCCCGATCCAGGAACTGCACATCGAGGAACTGAACGAACACACCCCGCCCGGCCGGGTTCGGGCCCTTCTGGGTCCCGCGCTGGCGGGACACGACCTCGGTGTCGTGTCCGAGGCCGGATGCCCGGTGGTGGCCGACCCCGGGGCCGGTCTGGTCAGGATTGCGCACGGAATGGGGCTCACCGTGGTGCCGCTCGTCGGGCCCAGCGCTCCCCTGCTGGCGCTGATGGCATCGGGCCTGGGGGGACAGTCATTCCGGTTTCGGGGCTATCTGCCGCAGGACGCGGCGGCGAGGCGCGAAGCCATCGTGGAACTGCAGAAAGAGGCGCGCCGGGGCGTCACGCAGGTGTTCATCGAGACGCCCTACCGCAACGCCGTGCTGCTGAAAACCTTCCTGGAACTCGGCGAGCCGGATCTCACGCTCGCGGTCGCCGCGGATCTCACGTTGCCGACGGAGAGCGTCATCGCCCGGACCATCGATCAATGGCGCCGCCTGGCGACTCCCGACCTAGACCGGCGCCCCGCGGTGTTCGTCCTCGGCGCCCCGGAAGCCGTCAGCGAAGTTTCACGTTCGCGGTCCCGCCGCTGAACTTGACGATCGACTCCCCGATGGCCGCCCCGAAGCGCTTCGCAAAGCGCTCCGCCAGGTTCTCGCGCGGCGTGAAGTCGACGATGTTCTCGGCCTTGACGATCTCGCGCGCCACGTAGGCGGCATCGCCGATGGCATCGGCCAGCCCCATTTCGACGCTGCGATCTCCCGTCCAGAACAGCCCGGAGAACGTCTCTTCGGTTTCCTTGAGGCGCTGGCCGCGCCCCTCGCGGACGATCTTGATGAACTGCTGATGGATGCGGCCCAGCATCTCTTCCGCAAAGGCCTTCTGCTTGGGCGCCAGCGGAGAGAACGGATCGAGAAATCCCTTGTTCTCACCGGCCGTCAGCAAGCGGCGCTCGACACCGAGCTTTTCCATTGCGGCGGTGAATCCGAAACCGTCCATGAGCACGCCGATGGAGCCGATCAGGCTGCCCTCGCTCACGTAGATCTCGTCGGCGGCGACCGCCACGTAGTAGCCGCCCGACGCGCAGATGTCATCGACGACGACGTAGAGCGGGATGCCCGGAAACTTGCCCCGCAGCCGGCGGATCTCGCGGTTGATCTGATGCGCCTGCACCGGGCTGCCGCCGGGGCTGTTCACACGCAGGATCACGCCCTGGGTGTCCTTGTTCTCGAACGCGTCGTTCAGGCCCGCATTGACGACATCCGCGCTCGCCATGGAATCGGCTTCGATCACGCCGTTCAGTTCGACCAGTGCCGTGTGCTTGCCGCCCACCGCCGCATCGCGCGAGCCGAGCCAGCCCAGCGCCACGAACAGGACGATGAACAGGTAGGCGAACGTCAGAGACTTGAAGAAGATGCCCCAGCGGCGAGCCTTGCGCTGTTCCGACAGCGCCGACTCGGCGAGCTTGGAGATCACGTCACGCTCCCAGTTGTTCGGACGATCGGGGGGAGTCGGGTTATCGGACATCGGAAGAGGCATCCAGGCAGAGATAGATTTGGCCGTCGCGTTCGCGAACCGGCAGTTTGGTGAGGCTGCCCCCTTTGCAGGGACCGCCGACGCAGCGACCGGACTCGGGCAGATACATCGCCCCGTGCGTCGCGCAGATCAAGTATAGACCCGAGTGATCGAAGAACTGTCCTTCCTGCCAGTCGAGTTCCACCGGCACATGCGCGCAGCGGTTCAGATAGGCATGCACCTCGCCGTCGTAGCGCACGGCAAACGCGGAAACGGACTCCCCGTGTCGCTCCACCTTGAACCGGATGCCGTTGCCGCCTTCCGCGAGGGCCTGCGCCTCGCAGATCAGGCGCTCGGATTCAGCCATTGCCAGAGCTCCCGGGGCGAACGGACGGTGTAGGTGGGACGCGCACGATCGAGCTTCTCGGGGTCGTGAGCGCCGTACGTCACGGCGATGACGTCCATGCGTGCCCCATGGGCCATCTCGATGTCGTGGGTGGTGTCACCGATCATCAGGGCGCGATCCGCGCTCACGCCCAGATGATCGAGCAGGTACTCGAGCATGTCCGGATGGGGCTTGGCGAACCCTTCGTCGGCACAGCGCGAGGCATCGAAGTAAGGCTTCAGCCCGGTGGTATCCAGTGCGCGGTCGAGGCCCCGGCGGGACTTGCCGGTCGCGACCGCGAGCAGCCGTCCGGCCGCCTGCGCCGCCCGCAGCCCGTCCTCCACGCCCTCGAACAGACTCAGGTGCGTCTCGCCCGCCAGGTAATGCACCTTGTAGCGCTCGGCCACGTCCCGGTAGCGCTCGCGAGGGAGATCGGGAAACAGATACATCAGTGCGTCCTCGAGCCCCAGCCCGATGATGTGCCGGGACGCCAGTTCGGACGGCACCGGCAGGTCGAGGTCGCGAGCCGACGCCTGCAGGCTCGTCACGATGTGCGCGGCGGAATCGCTCAGCGTTCCGTCCCAGTCGAACACGAACAGGTCGTAGGACTTCGTCATCATGCTGCGCCCTCCCCCGAGCCGTCCGCCCGCGCGAGAAAGGCCTTGAGTTCGGGAGGCAGCGGCGCCTGGACGGTCACCTCGACGCCAGAGACGGGATGGCGGAATACGAGTTTCGCCGCGTGCAGGAACATGCGCTTGAGCCCTTCCCGGGCCAGGGTCTTGTTCAGGGTGAAATCTCCATATTTGTCGTCGCCGCAGATCGGAAAGCCGATATGGGCCAGGTGCACGCGGATCTGATGGGTCCGACCGGTCAGAAGTTGCGCTTCGACGAGCGTGAACCCGCCGTGGCGGGCGAGCGGCTTCACGAGGGTCTTCGAGGGTTGACCCTGGGGGTCGACCGTGACGCGACGGTCCCCGCCCTCCAGCAGATGCCGGGTAAGCGGCAGGTCGATCTTGCGGGTCCCGCCTGTCATGTGCCCGCGGACGAGCGCCAGATAACGCTTGTCCGTCTGACCCTCCCGGATCTGGGCATGCAGGTCGACCAGCGCCCCCCGCCGCCGCGCCAGCAGCAGCACCCCCGATGTTTCCCGGTCCAGCCGGTGCACCAGTTCCAGGAAGGGTTCGGCCGGACGGTCTGCCCGGAGGGCCTCGATGACCCCCTCGGAGATGCCGCTGCCCCCGTGGACCGCCACCCCGGCCGGCTTGTCGATGGCCAGCAGCGCCGCGTCCTCCAGCAGGATCGGGAGGGTCGGTCGCGGCCCGGTCCTGGCGACCCTGGGGGCCGCCTCGGCCGTCCGGATGGGCGGGATGCGCAGCCGGTCGCCCTCCTGAAGCTTGAGGGTGGGCGCCGCCCGGCGGCTGTTCACCCGCACCTCCCCGCTGCGGAGAATGCGATAGACATGGCTCTTCGGCACCCCCTTCAGCAGCTTCAGGAGGAAGTTGTCGATGCGCTGGCCCGCCATTTCTCCGGGCACATCGACCCATGTGACTGATTCTTTGCTTAAGCCATTCATTTTTCTTATACTCCGGCCACGGGAGAGATCTCAGCAGCGGGTCGTGAATCTCCGCTCCCAGTCTTCCTCGTATGCCGCCCGCAACCCGGCGGCGCCCCTTCGAGGTTAATGTCGCTCACCTGTCGAAGTAGCGAATGTTGAAATTGCGCGCTCGAAACACGCTTCTTGGATTTCCCGATTGCCGCGGCAGGCTGTCGCCGGCGGTCGCATCTGGCAGACTCATGTCGACTTCAACGTTGTTCGCCCGGTCGTATCGCATGACGACGATCCCGCTCGAATGATAAATGTTCGGCGCGGCCTACGCCGCCCGTGAGTGTGCCCTCCCGATCGTGTTCGAGCGCGGGAGAGTGATTGCATGAAACGCATGTTGTTCAATGCGACGCACCAGGAAGAGATTCGCGTCGCCATCGTCGACGGTCAGAAACTGATCGACCTCGACATCGAAACCCTGGGCAAGGAACAGCGCAAGGGCAATATCTACAAGGGCATCGTCACGCGGGTCGAACCGAGTCTCGAAGCCGCCTTCATCGACTACAGCGCCGACCGCCACGGATTCCTGCCCTTCAAGGAAATCTGCCGCCAGTACTTCGGTGAAGGTGTGGACCCCGGCCGGGCCCGCATCCAGGACATCCTCCGGGAAGGTCAGGAAGTCATCGTCCAGGTCGAAAAGGACGAACGGGGCAACAAGGGTGCCGCCCTCACCACGTTCATCAGCCTCGCGGGCCGCTATGTGGTCCTGATGCCCAACAACCCGCGCGGCGGCGGTGTCTCCCGGCGGGTCGAAGGCGAGGAACGCAACGAACTGCGCGACGCCATCTCGCAGCTCGAGGTGCCCCAGGGAATGAGCATCATCGCGCGTACGGCCGGTATCGGCCGCAGCGTCGAGGAACTCAACTGGGACCTCAACTACCTCCTCCAGCTCTGGACCGCCATCGAGGATGCCGCGGCGCCCCAGTACGAGTACACCGAGGAAGTCGAAGTCGAGGAAGACGGCCGCAAGCGCACCGTCAAGCGCACGGTGGTGACCAACTCGCCCACCCGCCCCGACGGCGGCCAGAACCGCAAGGCTGCGGCCAACCCGTTCCTCATCTTCGAGGAATCGAGCCTGGTCATCCGCGCGATCCGGGATTACTTCCAGCCGGACATCGGTGAGATCCTCATCGACAACAGCGCGATCTATGAGCAGATCAAGGTGTTCATGGGCTACGTGATGCCGGCGAACATCACCCGGGTCAAGCTCTACACCGACGACATCCCGCTGTTCTCCCGCTTCCAGATCGAGCACCAGATCGAGACGGCCTACGCCCGTCAGGTGCCGCTGGCCTCCGGCGGCGCCATCGTCATCGACCATACGGAAGCCCTCGTCTCGGTGGACGTGAACTCCGCCCGGGCGACGAAGGGTCAGGACATCGAAGCGACGGCGGTCAACACCAACCTCGAGGCCGCCGACGAAATCGCGCGGCAATTGCGCCTCCGGGACTTGGGCGGCCTGGTCGTGATCGACTTCATCGACATGGAGTCGGCCAAGAACCAGCGCGACGTCGAGAACCGCCTGCGGGACGCCCTGCGATACGACCGCGCCCGCGTCCAGATGGGCAAGATCTCCCGCTTCGGCCTGATGGAGCTCTCGCGCCAGCGCCTGCAGACGTCGCTCGGCGAAACCAGCCACATCCCCTGCCCGCGCTGTCACGGCGTGGGCCACATCCGCGGCATCGAATCGACCGCCCTTCACATCCTCCGGATCATCCAGGAGGAGGCCATGAAGGAGAACAGCGCGGCCGTGCATGCGCAGGTGCCGGTCGAGGTGGCCACGTATCTGCTGAACGAGAAGCGCAGCGAGTTCCAGTCCCTCGAGGCGCGGCTCAAGGTCAGCATCCTGCTGATCCCCAATCTGCACCTCGAGACGCCCAACTACACCGTCACTCGCCTGCGCCACGACGAACTCAACCAGACCGGCCCGCTGCCGCCCAGCTACCAGCTGGTGGACGCGCCGGCAGAGCAGGAAATCACGCTGCCCTCCGCCGGCTCCGACAAGCCGCCCCGGATCGAGGCCGTGGTGAAGGGCATCACGCCTTCCCAGCCTGCTCCGCTGCCTGCCGAACCCGCGCCGGCGCCGGTGCCTGCACCCGTTGCGGCCGCGCCGGTCATGGTGGCCCAGGAACCGTCGCTTCTGCGCAAGATCCTCGGGTGGTTCGGAGGATCCAAGCCGGCGGAAGGGCCGGCACCGGTCGCTGCAGCGGCCCCCGTGCCGGCAGCCGAAACCCGGCGTCCGTCCGATGACTCCCGTCGTCGAGGCGGTCGGGACCGGGATCGCGGCGGTCGGGGCGAGCGCGGTCAGGATGACAAGGGACGCCGCCCGCGCGGCGACCGTCCCGAACGGGGCGAACGGTCGGACCGCCCGGAAAGAGGGGAACGGAGCGACCGTCCGGAACGTCAGGATCGCGCCGAACGGCCCGACCGTGGCGAGCGTACCGACCGTCCGGAGAGAGGGGGTGAACGCCCCCCGCGTCAGGAACGCGCCGCGGACGGTCAGCGCCAGCGTCAGGGTGACGGAGGCCATCGCCCCGAGCGTCCTCCGCGGGATGCCGCCGCACCGGCCGAGGAAGGTGACAACGCCGGCAATCAGGGACGTTCCCGCCGGCAGCGTCCTCCCCGCAACCGGGAGGACCGTCCGGAAGGCGCGCCGGTCGCAGGCAATGCGCCGGAGGAAATCCGGATGGATGCCGACGGCAACCGGGCAGAAGTCCCGCCGCGTGAACCGCGGGAGCCGCGGCCTCCGCGTCTGGATGAAAACGGCGAGCCCATTCCGGGTGAGGGTCGTGGTCGGCGCCGTCGTGGTCGCCGCGATCGCAACCGGTCCGAGGATGGCGCAGTGGCGGCAGCACCGGCCGAGTCGGGCGCCGACGCATCGGCTACGGCATATCCGATGGCCGAGGAGTCCGCTGACAACACGCCCGAGTTCGTGCAGGAGATCGCACCCGTCGTCAGTGCGCCGATAGTGCCTCAAGTCGTCGCCGAGCCTGCCAGCACGGTGTCGATCGAACCGGCGCCTGTCGTCGTGCAAAGCGAACCGCAGCGGGTCGCCGCGACGGAATTCCTGGCACCAGCCGTCGAAACTCCCGTGGCGCCACCCCAGCCGTCCGAAGTGGTCGAAACCGCAGCCCGGTCGGATATGGCAGCGGGAAGCACGATCGAACGCGCCCTGCAGAAGATGGAAGCATCGGCGCCGGTCACGCCCGCGGTGCGCGAAATTCCGCCCGCGCCCCCGGCCAAGGTGGAGTTGCCGCCGGACATGCAGCAGGTCGAAACCCGTTTCTCGGCCCCCGCATCGACCGACGAACCGCCGGTCCGTCTGGGTCGGGCCCGCCCGGCCGCGAAGCCGATGGAGTCCGAGTCGGCGCCGCTGATGCAGGTGGAAACGAAGTCCTGATCGCAGTGGTGTGCAGGGAGAATTCGGTCGTCGGCGCGGTTGCGCTGGCGGTTCGGATTCTCCCTTCCCTTTGTTGCCGGCCTTCGCCGCAGGAAAGCGTCTGACCAAATCGCCTGCGACAGTCCCCGTTGTCCGTGCGTCTCCCGGATCCTGTCAGGAACCGATCTTCCGGCGCACCATCGGCATGAGTCCCTTCACCCCGGTTTCCACCAGATCGAGCACCAGTTCGAACCCTTCCGGCCCGCCGTAGTAGGGATCCGGAATCTCCCGGTAGGCCGCCTCCGGCGCGAAATCCAGCAGTAGCGCAAGCTGCCCGGCGAAGCCCTCGGGCCGGAGCGACTCGAGAGTCTTCAGCACCTTGCGGTCCATCGCGAGCACGAAGTCGTACGTCTCGAAATCCTTCGTCGTGACCTTGCGCGCCCTGACCTTGCCGATCTCGTACTTGCGTCGTGCCGCAGCCGCGATGGAACGCGCATCCGGCGGGGCGTTGAGGAGCGAGGCGTGTGTCCCGGCCGAGTCGATGCGCACCAGCTTGTCGATGCCGGCACGCTTGGCCTGCTCGCGGAACACGCCTTCCGCGGTGGGAGACCGGCAGATGTTGCCCATGCAGACGAACAGCACCCCGGCGCGGGGCTTGGGTCGGAAGAATCGCATGTCAGCCTCTCGAGGCGCGACGCTTCTGGGGCGGCCGCGGCACCTCGGCGGCAGGCAACGCGTCCTCGGGGCCGAACAGGCGTTCCTTGAGACGGCGAAGCTCGTCGCGCTTGGCCGCGGCGCGCTCGAACTCCAGGTTGCGGGCATGCTCCAGCATCTCCTTCTCGACCCGCTTGATCTCCCGGGCGAGGTCCTTCTCTCCCAGGGGGGCGGTGAGGGCTTCGTTGCGCGCGGCCTGCACTTCTCGCCTCGCCTGGCCCGAGTCGTATACCCCGTCGATGAGATCCTTCACCCGCTTGGTCACGCCACGCGGGACGATGCCGTGCTCGCGGTTGAAGGCGATCTGCTTGTTGCGACGCCGTTCGGTCTCCGCCATGGCGCGCTTCATCGACTCGGTGATGTTGTCGCCGTAGAGGATCGCTGTACCGTGCAGATGGCGTGCGGCGCGGCCGATGGTCTGGATGAGGGAACGTTCGGATCGCAGAAAGCCTTCCTTGTCCGCGTCGAGAATCGCGACGAGCGAGACCTCGGGCAGATCGAGCCCCTCGCGCAGCAGGTTGATACCCACCAGCACGTCGAAGATGCCGAGCCGCAGATCGCGGATGATCTCGACGCGCTCCACGGTATCCACATCGGAGTGCAGGTAGCGCACCTTCACCCCGTTCTCGGCGAGGTACTCCGTCAGGTCCTCGGCCATGCGTTTCGTGAGCGTCGTGACCAGCACGCGCTCCTTGGCGGTGACGCGCTCGCGGATCTCGGACATGAGATCGTCCACCTGACGGGACGCGGGCCGCACGACGACATCGGGGTCCACGAGGCCCGTGGGCCGGACCACCTGTTCCACCACCTGCTCCTGGTGCTCCGCCTCGTAGTCCGCGGGCGTCGCGGAGACGAACACGGTCTGCGGCATCAGGGCCTCGAACTCATCGAAGCGAAGCGGCCGGTTGTCCAGCGCCGAGGGCAGGCGGAAACCGTAGTCGACGAGATTCTCCTTGCGTGAGCGGTCGCCGCGATACATCCCGCCGATCTGCGGCATGGTGACGTGACTCTCGTCGATGATCATCAGCGAGTCCGGCGGCATGTAGTCGATCAGCGTGGGAGGCGGCTCGCCCGCCTGCCGGCCCGACAGGTGGCGCGAGTAGTTCTCGATGCCCTTGCAGAAGCCGAGCTCGTTCAGCATTTCGAGATCGAATCGCGTGCGCTGTTCGATGCGCTGCGCCTCGACGAGCTTGCCTTCCTTCTGGAAGACCTCGACCCGCTCGCGGAGCTCCTTCTTGATGGCCTCCACCGCGCGCAACGTCGTGCTGCGCGGCGTGACGTAGTGACTGGACGGGTACACCGTGAAGCGAGCGACCTTCGACAGGATCTGCCCCGTAAGCGGATCGAACAGCGAGAGAGACTCCACCTCGTCATCGAAGAGGCTCACTCTGATCGCCGTCTCGGAATTCTCCGCGGGGAAGATGTCCAGCACGTCCCCCCGCACCCGGAACGTTCCGCGACGGAAGTCGAGTTCCGCCCGCTCGTACTGCATGGCGGCCAGCCGCTGGATCATCTCGCGCTGCGCGAGCCGTTCCTTCTCCCGCAGATGAAGGATCATCGCGTGGTAGTCGACCGGATCGCCGATACCGTAGATCGCCGAGACGGTCGCCACGATCACGGTGTCGCGCCGCTCCAGCAGCGACTTGGTCGCGGACAGGCGCATCTGCTCGATGTGATCGTTGATGCTGGAGTCCTTCTCGATGTAGAGATCCCGGGACGGGACGTAGGCCTCCGGCTGGTAGTAGTCGTAGTACGAGACGAAGTACTCGATCGCGTTTTCAGGAAAGAACTCGCGCATCTCGGCGTAGAGCTGCGCCGCCAGGGTCTTGTTGGGGGCCATCACGATGGCGGGCCGGCCGATCCGGGCGATCACATTGGCCATCGTGTACGTCTTGCCCGAGCCGGTGACGCCGAGCAGTGTCTGGAAGGCCAGGCCGCGTTCGATGCCCGCGGTCAGCCGATCGATGGCATCGGGCTGATCACCCGCCGGTTCGAACGGCTGATGCAGCCGGAACGGGCTGTTGGGGAAGGTGACGATCACGGGTAAACTTCGGGCGCTCCAGGGGTGAAACGAGTCTAGCACGCGCTCGCGCAATGCCCGCCGGCTTCGGCCCCCCCAAAAAATCTCTCACATCTGCCCTTCACGGAACATGTCCACAAGCCTCTTCTCCCAGGTCGAAATGGCTCCCCGCGATCCCATCCTCGGGGTCACCGAAGCGTTCAACGCCGACACCAACCCGCGCAAGGTCAATCTGGGCGTGGGCGTGTACTACAACGACGCGGGCAAGGTGCCGCTGCTGGAGTGCGTCCGCAAGGCCGAGCAGCAACTGGTGGCCCAGGCCGCTCCCCGGGCCTACCTGCCGATCGACGGCCTTCAGGCCTATGACAAGGTGGTCCAGGCACTGGTGTTCGGCGCGGACTCCGCGCTGATCCGCGACAAGCGGGTGATCACGGTGCAGGCGCTGGGCGGCACAGGCGGACTCAAGATCGGCGCGGATTTCCTGCGCCGTCTGGCACCGTCCGCGGAAGTGTGGATTTCCGATCCGAGCTGGGAGAACCACCGCGCCCTGTTCGAGAACGCAGGCTTTCGTGTCAGCAACTACCGCTACTACGACAGCGCGGCCAAGGGGCTCGACTTCCCCGGCATGATCAAGGCGCTGGAAGCCATCCCCGCAGGACACGTCATCGTGCTGCACGCGTGCTGCCACAACCCTACCGGAGCCGACCTCTCCAAAGATCAGTGGCAGCAGGTCATTGCGACCGTGAAATCGCGCGGGCTCATCCCCTTCCTCGACATCGCGTATCAGGGATTCGGTGACGGCATCGATGCCGATGCGCATGCCGTGCGTGCGTTCGGCGAGTCCGGGATGCCGTTCTTCGTCTCCAACTCGTTCTCGAAGTCGTTCTCTCTCTACGGTGAACGCGTCGGCGCCCTCAGCATCGTCGCGCAGACGGCGGACGAAGCGGCGCGCATCCTGAGCCAGGTGAAGCGCGTCGTCCGCACCAATTACTCCAATCCGCCTTCCCATGGCGGCAAAGTGGTTGCGGCGGTCCTCGAGTCGCCGGAACTGCGCGCCCTCTGGGAAAGCGAACTGGCCGGCATGCGCGACCGTATCCGCGACATGCGCAGCCAGCTGGTCACCAAGCTGAAGGCGCGCGTACCATCGGCTGACTTCGGCTTTGTCGTCCACCAGCGCGGCATGTTCTCTTATTCCGGGCTGACGAAGGCCCAGGTCGACCGTCTGCGCACGGAGTTCTCCGTCTACGCGATCGACACGGGCCGCATCTGTGTCGCTGCCCTCAATTCGCGCAATATCGACCACGTGGTGGAAGCCATCGCGGCCGTGATCGCCTGATGTCCGTCTGGCGGTGTTGACCGATAACGGCCTCGCCGCTAGACTTGCGCCCCTTCGGTTCCCCGATAGCTCAGTCGGTAGAGCGACGGACTGTTAATCCGCAGGTCCCTGGTTCGAGCCCAGGTCGGGGAGCCAACTCTCCTAACCGATGCCTCCCGTCCCTTCGGGACTGTGGCAGGAACGGAATGTTGGCCAGGATTCTCATCAAACCCTTCGCGGGGTGGTCAACATGTTTGGAGCCGGCAGGCCCGTCGATATAATCCGCGGTTCCTGAATCGACGACACAACGTCCTCCGCCTCCAGAATCCAAGAGCATGTCCGTCCAGATCAAGACTCCAGAAGACATCGAGAAAATGCGTGTGGCCGGTCGCCTCGCGTCCGAGGTGCTCGACTTCATCGGTCCCCACGTGCGTCCCGGTGTCACGACGGACGAGATCGACAAGCTCTGCCACGACTTCATGGTCGAGGTGCAGGGCACCGTCCCCGCCCCTCTCAACTACGCCCCGCCCGGCTATCCCCCGTTCCCGAAGAGCATCTGCACTTCAGTGAACCACGTGGTTTGCCATGGCGTGCCCGGTGACAAGAAGCTGAAGAGCGGCGACGTGGTGAACGTAGACATCACCGTCATCAAGGACGGCTACCACGGCGACACGAGCCGCATGTTCTACGTGGGCGAGCCTTCCATCCAGGCGCGTCGCCTGTGCGAGATCACGTTCGACTGTATGTGGCGCGGCATCCGCGCGGTGAAACCCGGCGCCTTCCTGGGCGACATCGGCCACGTGATCCAGACCCATGCCGAAGCGCAGGGCTTCTCCATCGTTCGCGAGTTCTGCGGCCACGGCATCGGCAAGCGCTTCCACGAAGAACCGCAGGTCCTCCACTACGGAAGGCCCCACACGGGCCTCAAGCTGCTGCCCGGGATGACCTTCACGATCGAGCCGATGATCAACGCCGGCAAGGCGGGCATCCGCCAGCTCGCCGACGGCTGGACGGTGGTCACCAAGGACCATAGCCTCTCGGCGCAATGGGAGCACACGGTGCTCGTGACGGACACCGGCTTCGAGGTGCTGACCGTCTCGGCCGGAACGCCCCCCGCCCCGCAGGTCTGACGATTCCGATGAACGCGGGTGCGCCGCAGCCGCAGCCAGCCTTCGATCCACGGCAGTTCTCGGCAGCAGCCCGGGACGCCCTCAAGGAAAGCCGCGATGCTGCCGGACAGCGACTGCGCCAGTGGTCCGGCGCCAATCACTTCCTTTCCCGGCAGTCCGAGTTCGTAGACCATCTCCTCGTCGATCTGTGGGCAGCATCGCGCATGCCGGACGGCATGAGCCTGCTCGCGGTTGGCGGCTATGGCCGCGGACAGATGTTCCCGTACTCCGACGTGGATCTGATGATCCTCATGCCCGCCCCCGCGGACAGCGACGAACAGGCCCTCATCGAACGCTTCGTCGGCTGCCTCTGGGATTGCGGTCTGGAGATCGGCCTCAGCACCCGCACGCTCGGGGAGTGCCTGGAACAGTCGGCCCGGGACATCACGGTCCAGACGAATCTCCTCGAAGCCCGACGCATCTGCGGGGACCCGTCGCTGTTCGAGCGATTCCGCAAGGCCTACGACGCCCAGCTCGACCCGCGGGCCTTCTGCGAGGCGAAACTGCTGGAGCGGCAGCAGCGGCACACGCGCTTCAACGACATCGCCTACAGCCTCGAGCCCAATCTCAAGGAGAACCCCGGAGGGCTGCGGGATCTGCAGGTGATCGTCTGGATCGCGCGCGCGAGCGGCCTGGGCACGTCGTGGCGCGCGCTCACGACCCACGGCATCCTCACGCCGCAGGAGGCGGTGCGCCTCACGCGGCACGAGAACACGCTGCAGTCGCTGCGCTGCCAGCTGCACCTGCTGGCAGGCCGCCGCGAGGACCGGCTCGTGTTCGACATGCAGATCCGCCTTGCCCAGAAGCTCGGACTGCCCGAGTCGCGGGAGCGCCGCGCGTCCGAACAGCTGATGCAGCGCTTCTACCGCACGACGAAGGCCGTGCTGCTGCTGAGCGAGATCGTGCTGGCCAATCTGCGGGCGCGCCTGTTTCCGCCACCCGACACGACACCGGTCGCGCTCGATGACCGATTCCAGATCTGCAACGAACTGCTCGAGCTCACTGATCCGTCGCTGTACGAGCGCGAACCGGCGGCGGTGTTCGAGACGTTTCTCGTCTGGCAGCGCCACCACGAAGTGAAGGGGCTCGCCGCTTCCACGCAGCGGGCGCTCTGGCATGCGCGGAAGTACGTGAATGGCGAGTTCCGGCAGGTCCCGGCACACCGGGAGGCCTTCATGCAGATCCTGCGCGAGCCCGACGGCGTCACGCATACGCTGCGCCGCCTGAACCGCCTCGGCCTGCTGGGTCTGTACATTCCCGCCTTCGGTCGCATCGTGGGCCGCATGCAGCACGATCTGTTTCACGTCTACACCGTCGACGAACACATCCTGATCGTCGTGCGCAACCTGCGCCGCTT
>CAZEDA010000034.1:0-17365 GCA_964510915.1 uncultured Rhodocyclaceae bacterium
ATGGACTCGGGGATTTCGGCACGCCGGGATTCGCGAACAGCGCGCCGATGAATCTTGCGGGACTCGTCGCACCGCCGGTGCCTGAACCGGAGACCTACGCGTTGATGGCGATGGGGCTGGGCTGCATCGGCCTCGCGCGACGCAGGAACCGGAGGTAGTCGCGAAGAAAGCGGGGCGCCCGGGAGCGCCCCGCTTCCCTTATGGAGCGAGGATCTCGAGGTTGTCGATGAGCCGCGTCGTGCCGAGCTTTGCGGCACCGAGCACCACGAGTTCCTTGTCGTCGGCTTCGGGCTGCAGCAGCGTGCGCCGGCTGCGCACCACGACGTAATCGACATGCCAGCCGTGACGGGCAAGCAGCGCGTCCGCCGCGAACTCCAGAGCCTCGAAATTCCGGTCACCGCCTTCCACCGCGGCCTTCACTTCGCGCAGGGCCTGACCGAGGCGGGGTGCCTCCTCACGCTCGGCAGCACTCAGGTAGCGGTTGCGGGACGACAGCGCGAGGCCATCGGCGGCACGAAAGGTCTCGGCGGCGATGATGCGCGTGGGCAGCGAGAACTGCCTCACCATGTGGCGGACGACGTGGAGTTGCTGGTAGTCCTTCTTGCCGAACACGGCGCTGTGGGGCTGCACCATGTTGAAGAGCTTCAAGACGACCGTGGCGACGCCACGGAAATGCCCGGGCCGGAAGCGTCCCTCGAGCTTGTTGGCAATCGAGGGCGGGTCGACCATGAACACCTGCGGCTCCGGGTACATCACCGTCTCGTCCGGGTGAAACACCATCTGGCAGCCGGCAGCCTCCAGCTTCTCGCAGTCTTCCTCGAACGTGCGCGGATACTTCTCGAAGTCCTCGCCCTGCCCGAACTGCAGCCGGTTGACGAAGATCGTCGTAACCACGAAGGGGGCGTCCTGCAGACCCAGCTTGACGAGGCTCAGGTGTCCATCGTGGATATTGCCCATGGTGGGCACACACGAGACACGCCCGGCTCGCGCGATGCGGGTACGCAGTTCATCGACGGAACGGACGACGTCTATGGCCATGGCAAGCCTGCCACTGCGAGCAACGCGCCGCGCCCCCGGCCCGGCCACCGATTGAGAGTGCGCATCGGCAGGTTACCTCCGTGAAACGACAGGGTCTGGTTGTTGTGATGAGGCGGCTGCGCAATACACACCGCCCGGCGCCATGCCGGTCGGCAGCATTCAGCCCAGATTGAAATACTCCCGCGCCCCTCGCATCTCTGTGATGCGTCGCAACAATAGCGCAAAGTCTTCCGGCCGATCAACCAGGTTGAGGCGCTCGCTGTTGACGACCAGCACGGGAGAGGTCCGGTACTCGTGGAAGAAGCGGCTGTAGGCCTCCGAGAGATCCGCCAGATACTCCTCGGAGACGCCGCGCTCGTAGTCAACCCCGCGACGGCGCACCCGTGAGAGAAGTGTGCGCGGTGTGGCCTGCAGGTAGATCACGAGATCGGGTACGGGCGCCTGCGGCGCAAGATGCTCGAAGATCTTCCGGTACAGAGCGAGCTCGTCGTCGGCGAGCGTGAGCGCCGCGAACAGCGGATCCTTGTCGAAAAAGAAGTCCGACACGCAGATGCCGCGGAACAGATCGCCCTGCTTGAGCGCCCGCAGCTGATCGACGCGCTGAAACAGGAAGAAGAGCTGCGTCGACAGCGCGTGCCGCGACGGATCTTCGTAGAACGCCGCAAGAAACGGATTCGCGCCGGGATCCTCCAGCAGAAGCTCGGCCCCGATCTCCGCGGCGAGCCTTCGCGCGAGCGTGGTCTTGCCCACGCCGATGGGGCCTTCCACGACGACGTGGCGAAGTCGTTCAGGCCACGCGGTGGTCATGCATCCTCTGCGCACTCTGTACCGCCGCCGCCCGCCACGCCAAATGGCGCACCCGGCCGCGGCCCGGAATCTCCAGCTCGGGAGCAATCTCTGCCAGCGGAAGCAGCACGAACGCCCGCTCGTGCAGGCGCGGGTGCGGCAGCGTCAGCGCCTCGGTGTCCATGGCGCAGTCGCCGTGAAGCAGCAGATCGAGGTCGAGCGTGCGCGGTCCGTTGGGGATGCGCCGCTCACGCCCCGCGGCCTTCTCCAGTTCGAGCAGCGACGCCAGAAGTGATTCTGCATCGAGTGAAGTTTCCAGGAGCGCCACGGCATTCACGAAGTCCGGCTGGTCGGCGTAGCCGACAGGCGCCGTGCGATAGAGCGCGGAGCGCGCGAGCAATCGCGTGGAGGGAAGTCTTTCGAGATCCGCGATGGCGTTCTCGACCCGCTGCTCGGGTCCGTCGAGATTCGATCCGAGTGCGACGTACGCGTGCGCGGGTCGCGGTGACACCCGATCTCGCATCAGCCCGCGTCCGGCCCCGGGGCCGAGCTCTCGTCACCGGCCGGCTCGCCATTGGCAGAGCGCTTGCCGCCGCGCCGGCGACGACGTTTCTTCGCGGGGCCCGCACCGGAGCCGGCATTCGCAATCATCTCGGCTCGTTCGGACTCGGGGGCATCCTGGAAGCGGGTCCACCAGTCGCCGAGTTCCTGGTCCACCTCGCCGCTCTCGCAGCGCAGGACGAGAAAGTCGTAGCCGGCGCGGAACTTCGGATTCTCCAGCGCGCGGTACGGGCGCTTGCCGCTGCGCTGTTCGAGGCGCCACTGCAGCAGCCAGATCTCCTTCATGTCCGTGCCGAAGCGCCGGGGAATCGCGATCTTCTCGGCCTGCGTGGAAAGAACCTGGTCCATCGCGTCGTGCATGGCGGGGACTTCGGGCACACCACGCTCCCGGCCCGCATTCCATGCCGCCAGCACTTCGTGCCAGAGCAGGGCCGCGAACAGGAAGGCGGGGGACACACTCTTGTCGGCGCGGATGCGCTCGTCCGTGCGTTCGAGAGCCAGCCAGACGAATCGCTCGCCCATGGGCTGTTCGAGGATCACGTCGAGCATGGGCAGCATGCCGTGATGCAGCCCCTCGTCGCGCAGCTGCTTCACGCACGCGACCGCATGGCCGGAGAGCAGCAGCTTCAGCATCTCCTCGAACAGGCGGGCCGCGGGCACGTTCTGGACGATCGAGGCCATGGCCTGGATCGGTTCGCGCGTGCGCCGCTCGATGGTCATGCCCAGCTTGGCGGCGAGCCGCACGGCGCGAAGCATCCGCACCGGATCTTCCCGGTACCGTTCCACGGGGTCGCCGATGATGCGCATGGTCCTCGACGCGACGTCGGCAGCGCCGCCGCAGTAATCGAGCACCTGCTCCGTCGTCGGATCGTAGTAGAGGGCATTGACGGTGAAGTCCCGCCGCATGGCGTCCTCGGCCTGACTGCCGAACACGTTGTCGCGCAGGATGCGACCGTGTTCGTCCTTGATCTGGTTGTCGTCCCCCACCGCCTGTGCCGCACGGAAGGTGGAGACCTCCACCGTCTCGGCGCCGCACATGACGTGCACGAGCCGGAAGCGCCGACCGATGATTCGCGAACGGCGGAACACGGCGTGAACCTGCTCGGGCGTCGCGTCGGTGGCGACGTCGAAATCCTTGGGAGTGTGCTGAAGCATCAGGTCACGCACGGCGCCGCCCACCACGTAGGCCTTGTAGCCCTGGGCCTGCAGCGTATCGGTGACACGGCGCGCGCAGGAACTGATCTGGGAGCGGCGCACGCCGTGCTGATCCACCGGGATGATGGCCGGTCCGGTCGGGACGGCGGGAGCCGTGGGAGCGGCAGCACGCCGTCCCGGGCCTCGGGAGAAGACCTTTTCGATCAGCTTTCGGATCATGAACACTCGGAGTTTGCGCCCATGCACGAGGAGGGCGCCAGGTCCGGGATTATACGCACCGACCCTCCCGCGGCAGGGCGCCGTCGGGCGGGCCGCCCCGTCATCGCAGGCTGATGATGCTCCAGCCGTGCTCCAGGGCGTGTTCCTTCAGGGTCTCGTCCGGGTCCACGGCCACGGGATGGGTCACCCGGGACAGCAGCGGGAGATCGTTCAGGGAGTCGCTGTAGAACCAGGTCTCGTGGAACGACGCCCAGGTGAGCCCCAGTCCGGCGAGCCACGCCTCGACCCGGGCGACCTTCCCTTCCCGGAAGGCCGGCAGACCGGCCACGCCGCCCGTGAACTCCCCAGACGCATTCTCGGCGGGATCGGTCGCGACCAGATTCTCGATCCCGAACTCGCGGGCGATGGGCCGTGTGACGAAGCTGTTGGTGGCGGTGACGACAGCGCGCGCGTCGCCGGCGTGGCTGGCGACCAGGTCCCGGGCCTTGCGGGTCATCATGGGCAGGATCTTGTTGCGCAGGTACTCGGCCCGCCAGGCCTCCAGCTGGCTGCGCGGGTGTCGGGACAGCGGCTTCAGCTGGAAATCCAGGAATTCGTGAATGTCCAGCGTTCCGGCCCGGTACTGTTCATAGAACTGGATGTTGCGAGCCTCGTAGACCTCCCGGTCCAGAACCCCCTTCTCGATCAGGAACTGCGCCCATTCGAAATCACTGTCACCGGCAAGCAGGGTGTTGTCGAGGTCGAACAGGGCTAACTTCATCTCTTGCGGCATGGAATTGAGTTCTCGGGTGTTCCGGGTTGGCGTCGCGCCGCGACGGCGGCGCTCTCGACAAATCGCTTCTGCGTGGGCCTCGCTATGCGTGCGGGGTCGTGCCGGCTTCCTGCGCGGCGCCCGCCCCCGGGGCGGTTCTCAGGGCGCCGTCTTCCCTCAGGGCTTCCCTGAGCAGCGGCACCGTGAGCGGACGCTGCCGTTCCAGCGAGGTCCGGTCAAGCAGGTCCAGTGCCCGAACCAGCGCCCGAAGATCGCGATCGCCGTGCGTCAGCAGGTAGTCAGCGACCTCCGTCGGCAGGTCGAAGCCCCTCGCCGCGGCGAGCCGGCGAAGGGCGGCCGCCTTGTCCTCGTCCCGGAGAGGGTGCACGCGATACACGAGCGCTGCCCCGAGACGGGTGCGCACGTCGTCGCGCAGCTTGAGCTGTGCCGGCGGCGCATTGCCGGCAAGCACCATCACGAACGCGCCGTCCCGGGCACGGTTGAGTGCGTTGAACAGGGCTATCTGGCGCGCGGGATCGAGCTCGTCGACGTCATCGACCGTCGCAAGGCCACCCTCGGGCCATTCGTCGTCCGCTCCCGTCCACATCACGGCGACACGTCCGGAGCCGGCGAAATCGCGCCGCGCAGCCCGCAGCCAGTGCGACCGGCCGGAACCTTCCTCACCCCAGAGATAGATCCAGGGTTCGCGGGCGGTACCGTCCACGAGCGCCTTCAGTGCGGCATGGAGTTCGGCATTCGGCCCCGTCACCGAATCGTCGAGTCCCGGGTCGACATCCAGGGCGAGACCGAGTGCGAGTTGCTTCATGCCCGGATTATCGCCGAAACGGGTCCGCGGAGCGCTGCTGGCGCCCGTTGCGCACCTTGCCAGCGGCATGACTTAGGCAAGGACCGCCCGTCCGGTAGAATCCGCAGTCCCGCACGCCGAATCCCACCACGATGAGCAGCCACCCTCCCGCTTCCTCCACGCCCCTCACCTATCGCGACGCCGGTGTCGACATCGATGCCGGGGATGCGCTCGTCGAGCGCATCAAGCCGCTGGCCCGCGCCACGATGCGCGAAGGCGTGCTTGCCGGCATCGGGGGCTTCGGTGCGCTGTTCGAGGTCCCGAAACGGTACCGCGAACCGGTCCTGGTATCCGGGACGGACGGGGTCGGCACCAAGTTGAAGCTCGCCTTCCACCTGAACATCCACGACACCGTCGGCATCGACCTGGTGGCGATGAGCGTGAACGACATCCTGGTCCAGGGCGCGGAGCCGCTGTTCTTCCTGGACTACTTTGCCTGCGGACGGCTCCATGTGGATACGGCCGCCGCCGTGATCCGCGGCATCGCGGATGGCTGCACCCAGGCCGGGTGCGCGCTGATCGGCGGCGAGACGGCGGAGATGCCGAGCATGTATCCCGACGGCGAATACGATCTCGCGGGCTTCGCGGTGGGCGTGGTGGAGAAGTCGTCGATCATCGACGGTCGTGACATCCGACCGGGAGACCGTGTGATCGCCCTGGCATCGAGCGGCCCCCACAGCAATGGCTACTCCCTGGTTCGGCGCATCGTGGAGGTGAGCGGCGCGGATCTCGCCTCGCCCTTCGGCGGCACGACGCTCGGCAGGGCCCTGCTGGCGCCGACACGCATCTATGTGAAGGCCGTGCGCGCGCTGCTCGAACACACGCCCGTGAAGGGCATCGCGCACATCACCGGCGGCGGGCTCGTGGAGAACATCCCGCGCGTGCTGCCGGAAAACACCTGTGCCGTGCTCGACCGGGCAACGTGGTCCCTGCCTCCCGTGTTCGCGTGGCTCCAGGAGAACGGCAGGGTCGAAGACGCCGAGATGCACCGTGTGTTCAATTGCGGCATCGGCATGGTTCTCGTGGTGGCGCCGGCCCACGCCGATGCCGCCGTGGCAGCACTGCGGGCGAACGGCGAGAACGCCTGGATCGCCGGCACCATCCGGGACCGCAAGGCGGGCGAACCGCAGACGCTCGTCCCATGAGTCGTGTGGTGGTCCTGATCTCGGGCCGTGGCAGCAACATGCAGGCCCTGGTGGAGAGCGGCATCCCCGTCGTGGCCGTGATCTCCAACCGCGCCGACGCGAAGGGTCTGGCGTTCGCCGCCTCCCGCGGGATCCCGACAGCCGTCGTGGATCACAAGTCGTACCCTGATCGTGAGTCGTTCGACCGGGCGCTGGTCGACGAAGTGAACCGGCACACTCCCGCTCTCGTCGTGATGGCCGGCTTCATGCGCATCCTCACGTCCGTGTTCGTGGGAGCATTCGCCGGGCGGATGATCAACATCCACCCTTCGCTGCTGCCGTCCTTCACGGGCCTGGACACGCATCGTCGCGCCATCGAGGCCGGCGCCAAGATCCACGGCTGCACCGTGCATTTCGTCACGGAAGCGCTCGACCACGGGCCGGTGATCGCGCAGGCGGCAGTGCCTGTCCGCGATGACGACACCGAGGATTCCCTGGCGGCGCGGGTACTCGTGCAGGAGCATCAGCTCCTTCCGGCTGCCGTCCGCTGGTTCCTGGACGGTCGCCTGCATGTGAACGGACTCCGGGTGTCGCTCGTTGAGGCAGGCGTGAACGATAACGCCCTGCGAGTGCCAGACCTCTCATGAAACAACTGATAGCCGCCGTGCTTGCCTTGAGTCTTCCGATCGCCGTGAATGCCGCAGACCAGGACGGTGAGGACAGCGTCGTCGTTCCTCCCGTGACGATCACCGCACCGCGGTTCGAGCAGATCGAGACCGCGCCCATGCGGGTCGAGATGACCATCAGCGTCGAGGCCCGGGGATTCACCGTGGGCGAAGGCAAGGATGTCTTCGAGCACGACGGCGACGTCTACCGTGTCGTGAGCGAGGCGCGCACCTCCGGCATCGTCCGCGCCGTGAAGCGGATCGAGGAGAAGCGCGAAAGCCGCGGCGAAGTCACCGGCCAGGGCATCCGTCCCACCAGCTTCCGGCAGGAACGGACCGGCAAGTCCCCGAAGAACGCCACGTTCGACTGGGATGCCGGAAAGCTGACGCTGAGCGAAGGCGACGAACGCGAAGTCGTCGCGCTGCCGCCGGCGACGCTCGACCAGACCAGCCTGCCTTACGCCTTCGTATTCGTGCAGCCGCCCCGAAGCGGACAGTTCCGGGTGCATGTGACGGACGGCCGCAGACTCACCTCCTACGATGTGCGCTTCGTCGGGCAGGAGAAGCTCGACACGAAGCTCGGCAAGATCGAGACGCTGCGCTACCGGAAGGTGCAGACCGGCGACGACAAGCGCGGATTCGAATTCTGGCTGTCGCTGCAGCATCACAATCTGCCGGTGCGCATCCGCATCGTCGAGAAGGACGGCACGGCCTTCGATTCCAACGTGACCAGACTCGACTTCACGCGACGCTGATGGAAATCACCCGCGCACAGATCGGTTCGGCCGCGAACGCCCTCGCCGCGCAGCTCACGTTCGAGCGACCGGCCGATGTCACGCTGCGTACGTGGTTCCGCGCCAATCCCAATCTCGGCTCGCGGGATCGCGCCTTCGTCGCCGATGCCTCCTTCGCGGTGCTCCGGCACCTGCGCAGACTCGAGTCCGTGGTGGGCTCGCGCGAACCCCGCCCGCTGATTCTCGCGGCCCTGGTGCTCGTCCTCGGACGCAGCGCGCGGTCGCTGGAGCCGATCCTCAAGCCGGACGAGGGCGACTGGCTGAATGGCCTGTCCCGAAAAGGCGCCGCGACGGACTCCCCGGCGATCCGGCTGTCGCTTCCGGACTGGCTGCACGAGCGACTCGTCGCCGCCCACGGACCGGAACTGACGGAGCGCATCGCGCAGTCGATGCTGAATACCGCCCCGCTCGATCTTCGCGTCAACACGTTCGTCACGCGACGGGACGACGTGCTCGCCAAGCTTCGGGAAAGCGGTATCGAAGCAGTGGCCACGACGCTGTCGCCGTGGGGCGTGCGCCTGCGTGACAAGGCTTCGCTCGAACGCCACGCCCTGGTCACCAGCGGGTTCGTCGAGGTGCAGGACGAGGGCAGTCAGCTGGTCGCGCTGCTGATGGAAGCCAAGCGGGGACAGATGGTCGTCGACTTCTGCGCCGGCGCCGGCGGCAAGACCCTCGCACTCGGGGCCGCGATGCGATCGGAAGGGCGGCTCTATGCCTTCGACACCTCCGAGAAGCGTCTCGCGAACTTCGAGCCGCGACTGAAGCGCTCCGGTCTTTCCAACGTCCACCCGGAACGCATCGCCCACGAGAACGACGCCCGCGTGAAGCGACTCGCCGGGAAGATCGACTCCGTGCTCATCGATGCGCCCTGCAGCGGGACCGGCACGCTGCGCCGGAACCCGGATCTGAAATGGCGCGGCTCCGCGACCGGACTCGACGAACTGACAGCCAAGCAGGGGGCGATCCTCGAATCCGCCAGTCGTCTGGTCAAGCCGGGCGGGCGTTTGGTGTACGCCACCTGCAGCCTGCTGCCGGAGGAGAACGAAGGCGTCGTCGAACGCTTCCTCGCCGGCCATCCGGGCTGGACGGTACGCAACGCGGCCGAGATTCTCGGGCGCCAGGGCGTTACCGGCGTCGGCGACGGACCCTATCTTTCCCTCCTGCCCCATCTGCACGGCACGGACGGCTTCTTCGCAGCCGTGCTGGAGAAGAACGCCGCGTGATCGTGACGCCGGGCACCCTCGTCGTGGAAACACCTGCCGAGGCGCAGGCGCTCAATCTCCTCGCTCGACTGATGGACGAGGTCGAGACCAGCGCGATCCTCATCCAGGTTTCGGTGCTGTTCGCCGCCGGCGTGATCGCATGGATCCTCGCGAAAGCGCTGCGCGGGCGCCTGGAGGCATCCCGAGAGGAGATCGCCGGAGACGATGCGCTGCGATTCGGCGCAGGCGGATTGCACCGCATCTTGTTTCCCGTGGGCTTCTGGGCGCTCCTCCAGGCCGGTCGCGCCATTCTCGAGCGCTACAAGCCGGTGCCGCTTCTCGATGTGGCGGTTCCCCTGCTCTCCTCCCTCGTCGTGATCCGCATCGCCGTCTATGTCCTGCGTCATGCGTTTCCGCGGGGCGGCTGGGTCAGTCGGTCGGAGAAGGCGATCGCGTGGACGATGTGGACCGGTGTCGTGCTGCACATCACCGGCGTTCTGCCGCGTCTGCGCGGTTGGCTCGACACCATCCGAATGACCGTCGGCAAGGTCGACATCTCCGCGCTGAATCTCATCGAGGGCACGCTGCTGGTGCTCGTGACGCTCGTCGCCACGGTGTGGCTGGGCCGTCTCGCGGAACAGCGGCTGATGGTGGTCCAGAGCGTGGACGGCAACGTCCGCGTCGTGCTGTCCAAGCTGCTCAAGGCGGTCTTCATCCTCCTCGGACTGCTGATCGCTCTGTCGCTGGTCGGCATCGACATCACGGTGCTGTCGGTATTCGGCGGCGCCCTGGGCGTCGGACTCGGGTTCGGGCTGCAGAAGATCGCCGCCAATTACGTGAGCGGATTCGCCATCCTGCTCGACCGGTCCATCAAACTGGGCGATCTTGTCACGATCGACAATCGCTACGGCGAAGTGACCCGCCTTACGGCGCGCTACGTGGTGGTCCGGTCCCTGGACGGGACCGAGAACATCATCCCCAACGAGACCGTCATCACCTCCACGGTCGTGAATCACTCCTACTCGGACCGGCGCGTTCGGATCGACGGTGCGGTTCAGGTCGCCTATGACGCAGACGTGCGGCGTGCCCTCGACATCATCGTCGAGATCGCCAAAGCGCATCCCCGTGTTGTCGACACGCCGCCCCCGATCGCGCTGGTGAAGGGTCTGGGGGAAAGCGGCGTGGATATCGAGTTCTTCACCTGGATCGACGACCCGGAATCGGGAAGGGGCAATCTCCGGTCGGACTTGAATCTCCAGATTCTGGAAGCATTTCGGAGAGACGGGATCGAAATCCCGTTCCCTCAGCGCGAATTGCGCATGCGAGCGCCGGCCGATCTGCAGCCCGCAGCGGACGCGAGCCAGTCCCATCGGCGTGATCCAGGTCAAGAAAAACCTCGGTGATCCCGTTAAAGTGATGGGCGGATGGCATGGCGGAGCAGCCTCATTCCGTTACAATCCGTGATGGTTCAGTTATCTAGCGCAGTCCTGCGGTGGTTTCGCCGCTGCGGCGCTCGTCGGCATCGGGAGTCCGGGAAGCGTTCCGCGCATTCGGCGCGCGAGACGTTCCGGGTTCCGGGCGGCCGGCAACCTGTTTGAAGGTCCTTGTGGTTTGTTCCAGCGTCGGCAGCCTGCGGAAGTCCTTTCGCGGCGCCGGCTCGATTGAGGGGGTTTAATGAGTTTCAACGGTCTGGTCGATCTTCCCTGGTGGGGCTATGTGCTGGTTGCCCTCGCCCTCACCCACGTCACGATTGCCGGTGTGACGATCTTTCTCCACCGGCACCAGGCACACCGGGCGCTGGACCTCCACCCGATCCCCAGTCACTTCTTCCGCTTCTGGCTCTGGCTCACGACAGGCATGGTCACCAAGGAATGGGCGGCCATCCACCGCAAGCACCACGCCAAGTGCGAAACCCCGGAAGATCCCCACAGCCCGCAGACCCGCGGCATCGACAAGGTGATGTGGGAAGGTGCGGAGCTGTACCGAGCCGAAGGCCGGAATGCCGAGACGATGGAGCGCTACGGACACGGCACGCCCGACGACTGGATGGAGCGCCATGTGTACACGAAGCGCTCGCAGTGGGGCATCGGGATCATGATGATCCTCAACCTCGTTCTGTTCGGGCCCATCGGCCTCACCATCTGGGCCGTTCAGATGGCCTGGATCCCGGTCTTTGCCGCAGGCGTGATCAACGGCATCGGACACTACTGGGGTTACCGCAACTTCGAGTCGGACGACGCAAGCACCAACATCGTCCCCTGGGGCATCCTCATCGGTGGCGAGGAACTCCACAACAATCACCATGCGTACGCAACGTCGGCCCGGCTGTCGAACAAGTGGTACGAGTTCGACATCGGCTGGCTCTACATCCGCATCATGGAGATCCTGGGTCTTGCCCACGTGAAGAAGCTCGCGCCGACCGTTCGGCTCGACATGAGCAAGATGCGGATCGATCTGGGGACCTTGCAGGCCATCGTGACCCACCGCTACGACGTACTGGCCCGGTTCGGACGGTCCGTACGATCCACCTGCGCCGAGGAAGTCCTGCGCCTGCGCTCCCACGGCGTGGCAACGTCAGACCGCTCGGAACTCGGCAGACTGATGCGCCTCGATCCTGACCAGCTCACGCTTGCCGAGAAGCAGCAGCTCGAAGCCATGCTGTCCCGGAGCAAAGTCCTGAGCACGGTGCACAGCATGCGCCTGGAGCTTGCCGCGATCTGGGCTCGCTCCACGGCATCGAAGGAACAGCTCGTGAAGCAGCTGGAAGACTGGTGCCACCGGGCCGAAGCGAGCGGCATCGCGGCCTTGAGTGAATTCTCGAAGACGCTTCGCTGTTACGCCTGACGGCGTCGACCGGGCACTCCACCCGGTCGACCAAACAAAAAAGCCCGCGAATGCGGGCTTTTTTGTTTGCAGCTGAGAGTCTTGCGTCAAGAAGCCGCCCCGGGGCGGCCCCTCGGCCGGTCACTTCAGCTTCGTTTCCTTGTAGGTCACGTGCTTGCGGGCGACGGGATCGAACTTCTTGATCTCCATCTTCTCGGGCATCGTTCGCTTGTTCTTCGTGGTCGTGTAGAAATGACCGGTTCCGGCGGTGGATTCGAGCTTGATCTTGTCACGCATGATTTGGACTCTTGGTGATGCGGGGCTCTAGGTAACGCTCAGATCTTCTCGCCGGCCGCGCGCAGTTCCGCGAGGACGACGTCGATGCCGCGCTTGTCGATGGTACGAAGGCCAGCCTGCGTCAGGCGGAGCCGGACCCAGCGGTTTTCACTCTCGACCCAGAAACGCCGGTATTGCAGATTGGGCAGAAACCGACGCTTGGTCTTGTTGTTGGCATGGGAAACGTGGTTGCCCACCATGGGTTTCTTGCCGGTGACTTGACACACACGTGCCATGGTTAGACTCCAGGCTCAATTGGAAAAGCGGGCTTTATAGCATGGGAGCCCATTTAGCTCAATCCCTCGCAACGATGGAACCGTCGCGAGGCTCGAGTTCGGGAACGGAATCAATCGCTTCGGCGGCAAGTCCGTCTTCAGCTTTCCTCACAGCAACCCCCTCTCGGCAAAGGATACGGCCCCGGCAGAGCCCACCACCACGTGGTCCAGCACCTTGACGTCCACGGTCGCCAGCGTCTGCCTGACCGACTGGGTCAGCTGCTCGTCCGCCCGACTGGGTTCGGCAACGCCCGAGGGGTGATTGTGGGCGAGGATCACGGCAGCCGCATTGTGCTCCAGAGCCCGCCTGGCGATCTCGCGCGGATACACCGGGGTCTGGGTCAGCGTCCCCGTGAAGAGCTCCTCCTGGACGATGACGCGGTGCTGGGCGTCCAGAAACAGGACCACGAAGCATTCCCGGTCCCTGCCCTGCAGCGACAAGCGCAGGAATGCCTTCACATCGGCGGGCGAACTGAGCGCATCGGCCTCGCGGAGCCCCTCCTGGAGGGAGCGCCTCGTCAGTTCCATGGCCGCCAGCAGCCGGGCTCGGCGTGCCGGTCCCAGCCCCCTGGCCGACGCCGCGCCCCCTCGGCAGGCCAGCATCAGCCGGGACAGCCCGCCGAAGCTGCCGATGAGCTCCCGCGCCAGTTCCACCGCGCTCTGGCCCGCCGTCCCGGTACCGAGCAGCACCGCCAGCAATTCCGAGTCGGAGAGACCACTCCCCCCCGCAGACAGCAGTTTCTCGCGAGGCCGGTCAGCGGCCGGCCAATCTCTGATCGTCATGTTCGCTGTGCCACCGAAGGTGGCGTCCGTGTGATCGAATGACGGCATTCTCCCCAAGGCGGGCCGCAGGGACGCGATCGGCGACCGCGGCATCCTGCGGTGACCTCGGCAGTGTCACCTTGCGACGCTCGCCCCCGTGCTCAGGCCTCCCCGGGCTGGTTTACACTCGCGCCTCCCCAATCCGGACCTGAACCATGACCGAACCCCGACGGCGAAGCGTTCTTCTCGGCATGACTGGCGGCATCGCCGCCTACAAGGCGGCGGAACTGGTCCGCGGACTGGTGCTCGAGGACGCCGAAGTGCGCGTCGTGATGACGGAAGCGGCCACGCGTTTCGTGACGCCGCACACGATGCAGGCGCTCTCCGGTCACCCCGTGTACACCGACATGTGGGATTCGCGCATCGACAATGGCATGTCCCACATCGAGCTCTCCCGCGGCGCCGGGGTCATCGTGGTGGCGCCGGCAAGCGCGGACTTCCTCGCCAAGCTCGCCCACGGTTCGGCGGATGATCTTCTGTCGACGCTGTGCCTCGCGCGTGAGTGCCCGCTGATCGTCGCACCGGCGATGAACCGTCAGATGTGGCAGCACCCCGCCACTCAGCGCAACGTCGCCATGCTTCGCGAAGACGGGGTACTGGTCCTCGGACCCGACAGCGGCTCGCAGGCGTGCGGCGAAACCGGCATGGGACGCATGACCGAGCCCGAGGCCCTGTGCGATCAGATCCTCGGCTGGTTCGAGCCGAAGGTGCTGGACCGCCTCAATGTCGTGGTCACGGCGGGTCCTACGTTCGAACGCATCGATGCAGTCCGCGGCATCACGAATCTCAGTTCCGGCCGGATGGGGTATGCCGTCGCCCGGGCCGCGAGGGACGCCGGGGCTCGCGTCGCCCTCATCAGCGGCCCCACCATGCTGACGCCTCCTGGCGGCGTGCGCCTGATTCGCGTGACAAGCGCACAGGAGATGCTAGAAGCGGTGGAAAGGTCACTCGGCGACTGCCACATGTTCGTGAGCGTGGCCGCGGTCGCGGACTACGCACCGCTGAACCCGCAGGATCAGAAGATCAAGAAGGACGCCCGGATTCTCGGGCTCGAACTGGCGCCGACGGCGGACATCCTGGCGAACGTCGCGAGTCGGGCCAACCCGCCCTTCTGCGTGGGGTTCGCTGCGGAAAGCGAGAAGCTCGACGAGTACGCCGAGGCCAAGCGCAAGCGCAAGCACCTGCCGCTGCTGGCCGCGAACCTCGCCCAGGACGCGATCGGAGCGGACACCAATGAGCTCGTCCTGTTCGACGACGATGGCCGGCACGTGCTGCCCCGTGCATCGAAACTCACGCAGGCGAGACTGCTCATGCAGCATGCCGCCCAGCTTTACGCCCGCTCGCGCTGACCGCGACTGGAACCTTCATGAAGACGATCGACATCCGGATTCTCGACGCCCGCGTTGCCAGCCAGTTGCCCGCGTATGCCACGCCCGGCGCGGCGGGTCTGGACCTGCGGGCCTGTATCGACGCGCCGATGACGCTCGCCCCGGGAGCCACGGTGCTGGTTCCGACCGGCCTCGCCATCCATCTGGCTGACCCGGGGCTGGCGGCCATGATCCTTCCGCGAAGCGGACTCGGTCACAAGCATGGCATCGTCCTGGGCAACCTGGTGGGCCTGATCGATTCGGACTACCAGGGGCAGCTGTTCGTATCGGTATGGAACCGCGGGGCTACGGTCTTCGAGATCACGCCCATGGAGCGCATTGCGCAACTCGTTGTGGTTCCGGTGGTGCAGGTGGGATTCCGTGTCGTGGAGTCCTTCGACACCTCCACCAGATCCGACGGCGGCTTCGGCAGCACAGGTACCCGCTGAGCCGAAACCACAAAAGAAAAAACCCGGCGGGAGATCCACCGGGTCTTCAGGGAGCCCATCAGCGGACTGTTCGTCCGCTGATGCCACGTCGCTCGATGCTTACTTCGACGTTGAAGCTGCCGCCAGGTCATCCTTGATCTTCCATTCCTGGAGATAACGGATGTAGGCAATGATGTTGATGATCTCTTCCTGCGACAGGCTGGTCGCAAACGCCCCCATCTTCGTCTGGGGACGGCCTGCCGCGATCGTCGCGTAGATCGACGAGGACTTGCTGCCCCACTTGTACTTCTGGCAAGCGAGACAGACGCTGCTGCTGCCGCCACGACCATCGGGACGATGGCAGTATGAGCAACGTGCCTGGAACCGCTCCTTGCCGTTCTCGAGCGCGGCTTCGTCGGTGGGAAGCGGCATGTCGTTCTCCATACCGTGACGGTCCACACCGTCATCCGCCGCGTTCACTGCCGGCGCCCACCCTGCACCCAGGCCCAAGGCAACCGCTGCAACGGTTGCAGCAATCCAGGCTCTCAATGTCGACATGACTACATCCTCCCTTCAAACGTGTGAACTAATTAAGGAAACGGCATATAGAAAGGCACACCGTAGCTCTCGACGATCTCCTTGATGCGACCGTTCGACAGCAACTCGTCGATGCCTTCATTGACGAACTTGATCAGGTTCTTGTCTTCCTTGCGAATCGCCCAGACACCGTTGAAGCGATGTCCCTCGCCAGGCACGTAACCTTCGACCATCTTGAACTGCGCTTTCGGGAACTCCAGTCTCGCGAGCCCCAGGGCTGTCGACCACATCAGCCCGGCATCCACCTCACCCTTCATCAGTCCGCCCATGATGCGGCGGTTATCCATGTAAATCTCTCTCGGCACCTTGTTCATGAAGAGATAGTCGTCCATCGGCGTGGACATCGCGACGGCAACCTTCATGTTGGCGTTCTTCACGTCCTCGATGGACTTGAGCCCGGCAGCCTTGCCCTGCGTGACCAGCACGTAGCCCATGCCGATGTAAGGCTTCGTGAAGACCATCCGGTGCATGAGCATGTCGTCATCGCCGTTGTCCGACAGGCCGAGGAACACGTCGCACTTGCGGGACAGAATGGAATTGCGGAACGCACGAGAAGTGCCGCCGCGGGAGGCAGTGTTTATCCAGTACAGATCGAGGCGCATCCCGCCGCGCTTGGCGATGGAACGCATGATTTCGACATCGAACCCGGGCGGATCCGAGTTCTGGAGCGAATAAGGGAAATCGTAGGGATCGGCACAGGCAGTCAACATGCCCTTGGCCTTGGCCCTCACAAGTACATCGCTTGACTCGAGCGGGTCGGTTTCTTCGTCGGCGGCAAGAGCGGCGGACGGTAGCAGCGCCGACATCAGCAGCGCAGCCAGCAATTCTTTCAGGTACGGCAAGCTTCTAGACATGACTCCTCGCTCGGCGCGTGGATGGAGCGCCTGTTCCATGAACTCCCTGCTCGACCCCGTGAGTTCGGCGACGGGTCAGCCGTGACCGGTCGGAACCCTCTGGCCGCGCGCTCGTGATGACACAACGCGCCGGATCGGGATGAGGTGACAGCTTATGTGGGCTATCGAATCGCTATGGGCCGCGACGGGCCGAAAAATGAGCGGGGGAGGGCAGAAACACGCGCCCTCCCCCGCTTACTGCCTTAGCTCGAACTACGTTTCAGCCGTATGGGCTCGAGGTCTCAGTCGACCGCGAACACCATCAGGCCGCCGCCCTTCGAGTGCTTCTTGTACCAGTCGGCGTAGTGGAGGGGCCAGATGCCGCCGCCGCCCGCGCCGTACACGATCGCGACGTACTGCTTGCCGAAGGCCGAGTAGGTCGTCGGGTTGCCGTACACGCCGGAACCGAGTTGGAACGTCCAGAGTTCTTCACCGGTCTCGTCGTTCAAGGCACGGAAGTAGCCCTGAGGATCGCCGAAGAACACCAGGCCGCCGCCCGTCGACAGCATACCGCCCGTCGCCGGCTCGGACTGGGACTTGGACCAGACCAGCTTGCCGGTGGCCGCATCGAAGGCCTTCACGTGACCAGCGCCCGCATTGAAGTTGAGGACCTTCGCGCCGAGGTACCACTCACCACGCTTCCATTCCATTTTCTTGGCTTGGA
>CAZEDA010000035.1:0-4075 GCA_964510915.1 uncultured Rhodocyclaceae bacterium
GAGTTCGTCGGCGGTGGAGGCGCCCCGCAGGAACGTGAAGTTCGACAGGCAGTGCAACTCGGCGAAGGCGGGCGAAGGGGCCGGCGCGCTCATGCGAACAGCCCGTGTACGAACCAGCGCTCCGGGGCTTCGCCGCCATTGGCTTCGCGATACACCCACAGGAACGAGTCCGCGGCGTCCACGGCCCGGTAGTAGTCGCGCCGGACATCGCCGCCATCCCACCAGCCCGACTCGATGCGCTCGGGACCGGCGAGGAGACGCAGCCGCTGCCGGTCTATGGGGCGCGGCGTCTGCAGCAGCCACAGCGGACGTTGCGATGCCGGCGGTGGCGGACTTGCCGTGCCGGGCTCGGCATCGCGGAAGGCGAGTTCGGGGCGGTGCTCCGGCACCAGGGCGAGTCCCTGCACCGCCTGCCGGCCCAGCCGGGCGCGCAGATGTTCCACCAGAGCCGTGCGGTCCTCGGTGGCGCCCTCGCGCGTGGCGAAGAACGAGAAGTTGCGGGGCGCGAGCTGCAGCGTCTCCACGCAGTGCAGCGAGAAGGCTTCTACGGCATCGGGCAGCTGCACCCGGTTCAGCCGTTCGCGCAGCAGCCGGTGCAGATGCACGGGGTCGCGACTGGGCATGGACAGCTCCACGTTCACGGTCGTGGCCGGCCGCTTGTCGTGGGCGAGGACGAGGTCGACGCGCGTTGCACCGGCGCCGCGGCCGAGGAGGAAGCCGGTGAGTTCCTCCACGAGCCGCCGTGCGCCGAAGAGGATCGGTTCCACGTCCGGCACCGGCACCGGCAGCACCAGGCGGCTCGCGAAACGTGCGGGTGGCACGAACGGCGTGCGCGGCTCGGGCAAATCGCCGAGTGCGCGATCGAGACTGTCGAGGAAATCCTGACCGAAACGTCGCGCTGCGCCATCACGCGGCAGGCGCAGACATTCGGCCACCGTGCGCATGCCCAGACGCTGCAGCGACCCGATCGTCGCGGCAGGAATGTCGAGCGATTCGACGGGCAGTTGCCCGAGCTGGTGGCGAAGGGCGGGGCGTTCGGTGATCTGCGATTCGAAACCCGAGCGCGCCAGCATCAGCGCACCGGCGGGGGTGGGAGCGCAGGCGGCGATGACGTCGAAACCCAGGCGGGCCACGCCCTCGCGCACGCGGGCGCTCAGGGCATCGAGTCCTTCGAACAGCTTCAGGCAGCCGCCGATCTCCAGCAGCAGGGCGTCGGGCGGGGCCAGACTCAGTGTGGGGGTGAACTGCTCGGCCCAGAGCGCGAGGGCTTCGAGGGACGCGTCTTCCTGAAGGCGGTCACGGGGACGGACGACGAGATCGGGGGCGATGGCATAGGCCGCCGACAGACCCATGCCCGGGCGGATGCCCTGGCGCTGCGCCTCGGCATCGGCCAGCAGCAGTTGCGGATGCGGACCGTCGGTCGTGACGGCGAAGGGACGCAGCGAGGCATCGTTGGCGGCGGACGCAGTGCGGTCGTGTCCGCGCTGGAAGATCTCCAGCGGGAGTCGGGGCAGATGGAGCGCGAGCCACAGCACCATGGGATACGCAGCGGCGCGGGGGCATCAGGCGGCGTGCGACTGTCGCAGCGGCAGGGCAGAGGCGGGGACGGGCGTGTCCCTGGGTCTGTCGGACAGGGGCAGCGTCAGTGTGGCGCCGATCCCCGGACCGCGAACCTTGAGCACGCGGACTCCCAGCCCGTCCGGCCTGGCGAACAGGGCCAGCCGCAGCGCAGCGAGCGAACTGCTGGTGGCCTGGCCGGCAGAGAAGTAAAGCCCCAGGGCGCGGCCCTTCTCCGCGGCGAGTTGCAGTCGGCGCAGGGCGCGTTCGTTCACGAAGCTGGGCCAGCCGATCACGGCACCGCAGGCGCCCGAGGCGAGCGCCTGTTCCATGGCCCAGAGCGTGTCCGCGCCGTCATTCGTGCGGACGATGAGCAGGCGCGCGAGATTGATCCCGGCCCGGGCAAGTGCCGGTGCATAGGGCAGGTGCGGTGGCGACACCAGGGCGATCCACGAGTCGTCGTCCGACAGTTGCGCGAGTGCCGGTGTCAGCAGCGAGAGCTCGCCGATGCCCGGCTGCGGTGCGAGCAGTTCCGTCAGTGCCGCCCGCGGCCAGCCATTGCCCGGCAGCAGTCGATCGAGGGCGTCATGACCGGTCGGCACGCTGGGGACTTCGACCTCCGCCCGATCGTCTCCGCGCCAGATGCGGGCGTTGTGCAGGAGCGTATCGAGAGGGGGCATCTGTGTGGGCGTGAGGACGTGGGGACGTGAAGTCGTGAAGACGTGAAGACGTGAAGGTGTGAAGGCGTGAAGACGTGAAGGGTGAAGCCGGCACCAAGTTCGGGGTGCGGCCAGTGGCTATTCGCAGGTGCCGGCGGCGACCTGTGTTCCAGCGGACAGCACGAAGGACTTCTTCGTGCCCGGATGGTGTTCGTTGATGATCGTCGAGACGGCGGGCGCACCGCTGCCGCCATTGCCGCCGCCGGGCGTCATGGCCATGGCGATGAAGGCGCTCTGGCGACTGCCCTTGGCGAACACGGCGAACTTCGTGTCGGGCGTGGTCCAGGGGGTGGAGTCGGGGCCGGCAATGGCTCCCGAATTGCGGTCGATCACGAAGCGCCTGCCCATCGGCCAGGGTGCCGGCTGTGCCTTCAGCGTGCCGTCGCTCTCGAGATTCAGCAGCTCGGCAATCGTGCAGACGTACTGGTTCTCCGCGGCGTGTGCCGCACCCGGCAAGGCCAGTACAGACAGGAAGAATGTCAGCTGCCGCATCTTGTGCGGCCACCCGAATGAGTTGGGAAGCAGGGTGCGGGACATCTTCGAGGCTCCGATGAAGGGTTCAGATTGGGACAAGGAGGCGGCATTGCGGTGCGGGTGCCGGGGCGGCCATGCAGTCCGCACAGGCTGTGCGGCGCTTTCCCGGGACGTGCTCCGCGGTGCGTGCAGACCGGCTTACCGGCCGGCGTCCCTGCTGCCGAAGGTCAGGGCCTGGCGGATGGTGTCGAGCACGGCACGGGTCTCGATCAGCACGTCGCGATCCCGCATGCGCAGTACCTGGTAGCCCTGCGCATGGAAGAAGGCGCGCCGGGCATTGGCGTGCAGTGCCAGCGCGGGCGTCAGCGTGCTTTCGAGTTCGATGACGAGCTTGGCGGCCGGGCAGATGAAATCCGCCAGGTAGATATCCACCAGATACTGGCGACGGAAACGTGCGCCGCCCAGGCGGCCGTCACGCAGGTGATTCCAGAGCGTGCGCTCGGCGCCGGCCCGCAGCTGCCGGTCGAGATGGCGGCCGTTGCGCGCCAGGGGCTGCGGTGCCCGGGCGTGGGTCTGGGTCAGATGGCGGACGAAGGGTTCGACGACGATGCTCATGGGATCACCTGTTTGCGGTCAGTGAATGAATCGGCGATGTGTGCGGAGGGGCTACGCGATCCTGCCGCTGCGGATGAGGCCCACCGCCAGGCCTTCGATGGCGAAGAAGTCCTCGCGCGGATCGACGACGATGGGTTCGAACTCGGGGTTCTCGGGCAGCAGCTCGACGGTGTTGCCCTGGCGCCGCAGGCGCTTCACCGTGACCTCGTCCTGCAGGCGGGCCACGACGATCTGGCCGCTGCGAGCCTCGGCACAGCGGTGCACGGCGAGGAGATCTCCGTCGAGGATGCCGGCGTCACGCATGCTCATGCCGCGCACCTTGAGCAGGTAGTCGGCGTGGGGTTTGAACAGCGACGGATCCACCTGATAGCGCCCGGTGATGTGCTGTTCGGCCAGGATGGGCCGGCCGGCGGCGACACGCCCCACCAGCGGCAGACCCAGGGGCTCCACCAGACGGATGCCGCGGGCGATGCCCTCGGACAGTTCGATCGCGCCTTTCTTCGCGAGGGCGCGCAGGTGGTCCTCCGCCGCGTTGGGCGAGGAGAAGCCGAAAGCCTGGCAGATCTCGGCGCGGGTGGGCGGCAGGCCGGTGGAGGCCACCGCATCGCGGATGAGCTGCAGGATTTCCTGCTGGCGGGGGGTCAGGGGGCGTTCGCTCATGGAGGATTCCCGGAGGAGAGTGATGGCGGCAGGGGCGTGTGTTCAGCCGG
>CAZEDA010000035.1:4175-17352 GCA_964510915.1 uncultured Rhodocyclaceae bacterium
CTCATGGAGGATTCCCGGAGGAGAGTGATGGCGGCAGGGGCGTGTGTTCAGCCGGGGTGTGTTCGGCAGCAGCGCATCATGCTGCAAGGGCGCCATAGCGCCCTGTGGACTGCTCCACCTTCGGCAACGACTCTGCGCCGGGCAGGATGACCCCGACCGGCGCCGGTGCGGACACGGCGGTGGTGTAGCGGGTCTTCTCCGGCATGGGCAGGCGCCCGAGCTTGGCCAGGCGGACCTGCACGGCGAACCGGGACCGGCCGAGTGCGACGGCGAGGCCGGCCGGGTCCTCCCCGGCATCGAAACCGCTGGCGAGGCGTGCATCCTCGTCTGCAGACCAGGGCTTGCCCGCATTGCTCGTCTCGGCGCGACTACGCGCTTTCCGGCTGCGTTCGGCGGGGGCCGAGGCCGGTTCAGGTGTGGCGGACAGCGCCGTTTCCGGGGTTGCCGCCTGACCCTCGAGATGGCGCAGGGCATGGAACAGTGCGCGCACCACGTCGGGATGCTGGCAGGGGTTGTCCGCGGGCAGGGCCTCGCCGCGGATGGGGTCGACCCCGCTGGACAGGGTGGAGAGGATGTGGACGATCTTTTCGCGATCCATGGCTGAGGGCTCCATCGGTTCGGTTCGACATCGGTTCAACAAGGGTTCGCGGCGGTGCCGGCGGGGTTGTCCGGCCGGTGTGCGAGCCTGTTCGGATATACAGCTGTAGTTTTATACAGCTTCCGGGGATGAGGCAAGCGTTTTTCGCATGACCGCCGGGTGGCAGTCATGGAAGTCTTTTTCGATCAGTGGGTTGGGCGTGCTTTCCGGCGGGGCGGAGGATGCGGCGCCCGGGCGGGCGCCGCATCGGGCGGGGTCAGTGCAGGTCTTCGGAGGGGGGGATGGGCAGGCTCACGACCTCGATGCCTTCCTCGCGCAGCGAGGCGGCTTCCTCGGCGGAGGCTTCGCCGCGGATCGAGCGCTTCGGCGCCTCGCCGTAGTGGATGCGCCGGGCTTCCTCCGGGAAGCGCTGTCCCACGTTCTCGGAGCTCAGCAGGATCTTGCGCAGGGCTTCCCACACGTTGCGAGGCTCCGCGAAGGCCGCCACGTGCCCGTGGTCGGGCGGGGTGGCCGGGGCGTTCTCGCTGCGGCCGCGCTTCGCGGTGTGGATGCCCGAAGGCAGCCGGCGAACCTCGCCGTTGCCGCAGAGGGGGCAGGTGAGCAGGGGGGTGCCCGCCTGCTGTTCGAAATCTTCCTGGGACGCGAACCATGCCTCGAAGCGATGCTCCGCGCCGCAGATCAGGTCATAGACGATCATCGGCTTGTGTTTCCTTTGTTTCGAGTACCGGGTGGGTGTCATTCGACTGCCACTCCGGACGCGCATTTGTCCAGGCCTTGCTGCAGCATCGGCCGCGGCAGCCGCGTACCGATGAACACCAATACGTTTCCGGGCGTCTCCGCCGCGGTCCAGGGCTCCCCGAGCGCCAGGGTCTTCTGGCGGTGGACGCCCTGCAGAATCCAGCGGCGCGGGTCGCCTTCGAAGGCGACCACGCCCTTGTACCGGAGCAGTTCCGGCCCGTACCACTCGAGCAGCGTCTCCAGCAGCAGTTCGAACCGGTCCCGGTCGAAGGGCTCCCCGCTGCGGTGGACGAACGACTCCACGTGGGCCGTGTGCTCCACCGGCCGGCTGTAGCGGGGAAACCCCGGATGCAGGTCCAGCACGGCGTCGGCATCGAAGCCCCCCACGTCCAGCACCCAGTCCACCGGCGCGTCGCCGTGGGCGGCGACCCGGATGGGCGCGCGCGGGTTCATCTGCTTCAACCGGTCTTCCAGGGCGGCCAGGGCCGGGGCGTCGACCAGGTCCGGCTTGGTGACGACCAGGCGGTCGGCGAACCCGACCTGCTCCTGGGCCTCCGGGTGGCGGTCCAGCTGGGCCGGTCCGTGGAAGGCATCCACCAGGGTCACCACGCCGTCCAGCCGGTAGTGGGCCGAGAGGTAGGCATCGGTCAGCAGAGTCTGTACCACGGGGGCGGGCTGGGCCAGCCCGGTGGTCTCGATGACCACCCGTTCGAATTGCAAGTCCCCGGAAGAACGACGTTTTTGCAGATCGACCAGCGCCCGCTTCAGATCTCCCCGGACGGTGCAGCAGAGGCAACCGTTCTCGGTTTCGACGATCTCGTCCCGGGTCTGGGTCACCAGGATCCGGGAATCCACGTTCTCCGCACCGAATTCGTTCTCGATGACCGCGAGCCGCAGACCGTGCCGGTCCGACAGAAGGTGATTCAGCAAAGTGGTCTTTCCGCTGCCCAGGAACCCCGTGAGGACGGTGACGGGGATCCCCCGGCGGTGATCCAGCGGTGATGGGACGGCGGAGTTCATGGCCCGATTGTACCGTCCGACACACCCCCTCCCGGACGGACATCGCGGGAGCCCCGTCCGTCACCGCGCGGCGGTTCCGCGCTAGACTCGCGACCTTGCTCCGCCCGTGGTTTCGCGGGTATTCCCCCTGGAGGCATTCCCGCATGACGTTCGGCAAACTCGTTTCGGCAGTCGCTCTTCTCAGTGTTCTCCTCCCCGGCGCCGGCGCTGGCGTCCAGGCAGCGGATGACGTGTCGACGCTCCTCGATCAGGCCCTGGCCGGCGACCATCGCGAACCCGCCAACGCGGTCCGCGACAAGTATCGCCATCCGAAGGAGACGCTCATGTTCTTCGGCCTGCGGCCCGACATGACGGTCGTCGAGATCTGGCCCGCCGCCGGCTGGTACACGGAGGTTCTGGCGCCCGTGCTCCGCGACAAGGGCAAGTACTACGCGGCCCGCCACGCGGTGAGCCTGCCCAAGACGGTGGAATTCCTGAAGACGCGCGACAAGGCGTTCCTCGCCAAGATGGCGGCGCGGCCCGACATCTACAGCAAGGTCGTCACGGGCGAGATCCAGGCACCCGACGTCGTGGACGTCGCGCCCAAGGGGTCGGTGGACCTCATCGTGACGTTCCGCAACGTGCACAACTGGGCGAAGGCCGGCAATGCCGACGCGATGTTCGCGGCCTTCTTCGACCTGCTCAAATCGGGCGGCGTCCTCGGGGTGGTGGATCACCGCGCCAATGCGGACACGCCTTTCCAGACCCAGATCGACTCCGGCTACATGACGGAGCAGTACGTGATCGAGGCGGCGCAGAAGGCGGGCTTCCGGTTCATGGGCAAGTCCGAGATCAACGCCAATCCCAAGGACACCAAGGACCACCCCAAGGGGGTCTGGACGCTGCCTCCGGTCCTGCGACTGGGTGACCAGGACCGCGAGAAGTACCTCGCCATCGGCGAGAGCGACCGCATGACGGTCAAGTTCATCAAGCCCTGATCCGTCGCGCCATCCGACCCGGAGAGTTCCCATGTCCCCGTTCACGCGCCGCCTGCGGGCGGTGATCGTCCTCGCCGCCCTGGCGGTTCCCGGCAGTGCCCTGTACGCGGAGCGCCTCGTCGACGAGCGCGGTTTCGTCACGCTGCTGCCCGGGCAGGAAGTCTGGAACGACGTGCCGGGGTACAAGGGCATCCAGGTCATGGTCGTGGAAGGAGATCCGCGGAAGCCCGCTCCCTACGTGATCCGGGTCAAGTTCTCACCGGGGGTCATGAGCATGCCGCACCGGCATCCCGAGGATCGCCTCGTCACCGTCATCAAGGGCACCTGGTACACGGGCAAGGGTGGCAGTTTCGAGCCCTGGACGACCGAGCCCCTGCCCACGGGCAGCTTCATGAAGCATCCGGCGGGAGCGGAACACTACGACGGCTCCCGCGAGGGCGAGGTCATCGTGCAGATCGCCGGGGTGGGCCCCAGCGGCACCGAGTTCATCGCTCCCGAACTGGGCCATACCGGCGACGGGCTCAAGTCCCGCCCCTGATCCGCCCGCGCCCGCACCGTCCGCCAACCCCTTCGCCCCCGCGCCGGGGCCGCCATTCCAGGAGTGCCTGTGCTGTCCGACATCGAAATCGCCCAACGCGCCAAGCTCGAACGCGTCATTCCGCTCGCCCAGTCCCGCCTCGGCATCCCCGAGGAGCATCTGGTGCCCTACGGGCACTACAAGGCGAAGATCTCCCTCGACTACATCGATTCGCTCGCGGGGCGTCCGGACGGCAAGCTGATCCTGGTCACGGCGATCAGTCCGACGCCGGCCGGCGAGGGCAAGACCACCACCACCGTCGGGCTCGGCGATGCGCTGAACCGCATCGGCCGCAAGACGCTGATCTGTCTTCGGGAGCCGTCGCTCGGGCCGGTGTTCGGCATCAAGGGCGGCGCCGCCGGCGGGGGCCATTCGCAGGTGGTGCCGATGGAGGACATCAACCTCCATTTCACCGGCGACTTCAACGCGATCCAGCTCGCGAACAACCTGCTGGCCGCGATGATCGACAACCACATCCACCACGGCAACGAGCTCGGGATCGATCCGCGACGGATCACCTGGAAGCGCGTGCTCGACATGAACGATCGCGCGCTTCGGGACATCGTCGTCTCGCTCGGCGGGCCCGCCAACGGCTTCCCGCGGCAGGACGGTTTCGACATCGTCGTGGCCTCGGAGGTGATGGCGATCTTCTGTCTGGCTACCTCGCTCGCGGATCTGCGGGAGCGGCTGGGCAACATCGTGATCGGCTACACCCGGGACCAGCGCCCGGTCCGCGCCCGCGAACTCGAGGCCGACGGCGCGATGACCGTCCTGCTGCGCGACGCGCTGGCGCCCAATCTGGTGCAGACGCTCGAGAACAATCCCGCCTTCATCCACGGCGGCCCGTTCGCCAACATCGCGCACGGCTGCAACTCCGTGATCGCCACGAAGAGCGCCCTCAAGCTGGCCGACTATGTCGTGACGGAAGCCGGCTTCGGGGCCGACCTCGGGGCCGAGAAGTTCGTCGACATCAAGTGCCGCAAATCCGGTCTGCGGCCTTCGGCGGCGGTGATCGTGGCGACGGTACGGGCTCTCAAGTACCACGGCGGCATTGACGTCAAGGCGCTCGGCACCGAGAACGTCGAGGCCCTCGCGCGCGGCCTCACCAACCTCGAGCGGCACGTACGCAACGTCCGGGATCACTACGGCCTGCCTTGTGTCGTGGCGGTCAACCACTTCACCCAGGACACCGCGGCCGAGCACCAGCTGCTGCGGGAGCGGATGGAGAAGCTCGGCGTAGCCGTGGTCCAGGCACGCCACTGGGCGGAAGGCGGCAAGGGCGCCGAGGAACTCGCGAAGAAGGTCGTTGAACTCGCCGAGGGCCCGTCGACCATGAAGTTCGTCTACGAGGACAGCGCGCCCCTGTGGGAAAAGATCGAGGCCATCGCCTGTCGCATCTACGGTGCGGCGGGCATCTCGGCGGATTCCAAGGTCCGCTCGCAGATCCAGCGACTGCAGGAGAGCGGCTTCGGCACCTACCCGGTCTGCATTGCCAAGACCCAGTACTCGTTCTCGACCGATGCCCAGGCGCGGGGTGCACCCAGCGGCCACACCGTCCACATCCGGGAAGTGCGGCTGTCCGCCGGGGCCGAGTTCGTCGTCGTGGTCTGCGGCGACATCATGACCATGCCCGGTCTGCCCAAGATTCCCTCGGCCACCAAGATCGGTCTGGAGTCGGACGGTCGCATCACCGGGCTGTTCTGACATGGATCAGCCGGTGCGGATGCACTTCAAGGCGGCCACCGCGCTGACCGTTGGGGCGGACGCGGCCGAGGTTCGCACGACGGATGCCGAGCAGGACCGTCACTGGCTCGACCGCAACATCCCGTGCCGGACGGCCTGTCCGGCTGGCACGGACATCCCCGGCTATCTCGAGGCGGTCTATCAGGAGCGGCACGACGACGCCTACGCGATCAATCTCCGCGACAACGTGTTTCCTGGCGTGCTCGGTCGAGTCTGTTCCCGCCCGTGCGAGCAGGCATGCCGTCACGGGCGCGATGGCAACGGCGAGTCGGTGGCGATCTGCTTTTCCAAGCGTTCGGCGGCCGACCACATGGCGCGTGCGCCGGCGCGACTGCCCGATCTGTTTCCGCCGTCCGGCAAGCGGGTCGCGGTGATCGGCGCCGGCGTCGCCGGTCTGGCCGCGGCGCGAGAGCTCGCCCGGCGGGGCCATGCCGTCACGGTCTTCGAGAAGCACGCCCGTCCCGGCGGCATGCTGAACCAGGGGATCCCCGCGTTCCGCCTGCCGCGGGATCTCGTCGATCGCGAGATCGCGCAGGTCCTCGCCCAAGGCGTCGAGATCCGCTGTGGCACCGAGGTGGGGCGTGACGTCGCGCTGGACGCTCTTTGTGCCGACTTCGATGCCGTCGTGCTGGCCGCGGGCACGCTGCGTCCCAACCGCCCGGGTGTGCCGGGCGAGTCCCTGCCCGGCGCCGAACATGGCCTCGATTTCCTCCTGCAGGTGAACGAGCAAGGGAGAAGGACCGTCGGCCGCCGCGTCGCGGTGATCGGCGGCGGCTACACGGCGATGGACTGCGCCCGCACGGCCCTGCGCCTGGGTGCGGAAGTCACGGTCTACTACCGGCGCGCGCGAGCCGACATGGTCGTGCTTCCCGGCGAGCTGGAGGAGTTCCTGGCGGAAGGCGGGCGGCTCGAGGAGCTGGCGGCCCCGGTCTCGGTGCTCGGCTCGGACCGCGTAACGGGCATGCGCATGGTCCGGACGAAGGCCGTGCCCGATCCCGCCGGCGGCCGTCGCGGCTTCGAGAAGGTTGCCGATAGCGAATTCGACGTCGCGGTGGACCAGATCGTCTGGGCCATCGGCCAGCAGCCCGACACCGGATGGATTGCCGGCGCACTTGCGGGACGACTCGTCGGACGGGACGGCTGGCTTGCCTCCGGCCGGCAGGTCTCGACCCTGGAGCCCAAGCTTTTCGTCGCGGGTGACTTTGCGCTGGGCGCCACGACGCTGATTCAAGCCATCGGCCACGCGAAGGGCTGCGTCGACGCCGTCGATGCCTTCCTGAGCGGCGCAAAACGCGTTCGCGAAGTGATCCGCGCGGAGCCTGCGTTCCGGTCGACCGGGCCGAATGGCCGGACCACCGGCCGCACCGCGGCGATGAACACCATCCCCCTTCATCCCATGCCGGTCCTGCCGCCGGCCGCCCGGACGTTCGACGCGGAAGTGGAGCAGGGCTACGCCGCAGATGAGGCGCCTGCTGCGGCATCGCGTTGCTACCTGTGCCACTACAAGTTCGAGATCATCGACAGCCGTTGCGTGCTGTGCGACGAATGCCTCAAGGTGAAGCCGGTGGCCGGCTGCATCGTCGAGATCGCCGGTCTGGTGCGCGACGATCACGGCCGCATCACCGGTTACGAGCCGGTGGTCCCGGGGAAGACTGACTCCCTGTACTACAACCGTCTGTGGATCGACCAGGATCAGTGCATCCGCTGCGGGCAGTGCGAGGCGGTCTGCCCGGTCGGTGCGATCACGATCCAGAAGGTCTCGCCTGTCATCGAGACCGCGTCCTGAGCCGTTGCCCGGTCTGGAGGAAGGTCCGCGCAGGTTGTGCGGACCTTCCTTGAATGACGGCAGGCGAAAAGCTCGCCGGTCCGAGACTGTGCCAACGGCTTTCGGGCCCGTATACTCGTTAACGTTGGAATGGTCTGGCGGCAACGCCAAGGCCATTCCGCGGCTGCGCGATGGCTCCGGCCTGGCATACCGGCTCCGTCGCCCCATCTCTGCAAACCGACGAAGGAGGCGTTGTCGTGCCGCTGATCCTTGCGCTCGACATGGCAGGAATGCCGAGCCGATGGCTGATGGTCGAGGAGGCCATTACCTATCACGCCCGGCGAATGGTCGCGTGGTCTCTCGGAGACGTCGTCGCCACGTTCCACGGCGGCACCTCCCGTGTGACGGGCGAGCGGTCGGAACTGTCCACGGCCAGCATCATCGCCATCAAGGGCGCCTCGGAACTCGTCCGGGATGCCCACTGCGAACCCCATCTGACCAACGCCGCGCTGTTCGTGCGCGACCGCCACGTCTGCGCCTACTGCGGCGACGCCTTCCGCGAGAAGGACCTGTCCCGGGACCACGTCGTGCCGGTGTATCGCGGCGGCAAGGACCGGTGGATGAACGTCGTGACCGCCTGCAGGGTCTGCAACATCCGCAAGGGAGGGCGCACGCCGGAGTCCGCGGGCATGCCGCTGCTCTACACGCCCTATGTGCCGAACAAGTATGAACACCTCATCCTGCAGAATCGCCGCATCCTTCAGGATCAGATGGAGTATCTCCTCGCCAAGGTGCCGCGGTACAGCCGCCTGTTCGCCTGACGACCCGCGCCGCGTGCCGGCGCGCCCTGCCACCCGACCCGACAAGACCATCCATCCGGAGGCCCAGCCCATGACTTCCCGCCTGCGCACGTTCGCCACGCTGACGCTCGTCGCACTGACCCTCGCCGCGTGCAAGAGCGCCCCGGTGACCGGCCGCAAACAACTGTTGCTCGTCTCGGAGGATTCGGCCATCGCCTCCTCCGCGTCCGCCTACGTGCAGATGCTCGGGCCCTATGCCAAGGAGGGCAAGCTGGACAACGACCCGGCCGTGTCCGCCCGCATCGTGGCGATCACGGAGCGGCTCATCCCGCATGCGATTGCCTACCGGCCCGAGACCGCGTCCTGGGCCTGGAGCGTGAAGGTCATCGACGACCCCAAGACCGTCAACGCCTGGTGCATGGCGGGCGGAAAGATGGCCTTCTACACGGGGCTCATCGTGGCGCTGAAGCCCTCCGACGACGAAATCGCCCAGGTGATGGGCCACGAGATCGCGCATGCGCTGGCCAAGCACCAGGCCGAGAAGATGTCCACGGCCATGGCCACGCAGGTCGGCGCCGGCATCGTGGGTCTCGTCGTCGGGAGCAAGTACGGCGGCGCGGCAGCGTCCGCGGCCGTGGGCGCCGCGGCGGTGGCGGTGACGCTGCCCAACAGCCGCACAGCGGAGTCCGAGGCCGACCGCATCGGCATCGAACTCGCCGCGAAGGCCGGCTACGACCCCCAGGCCGCGGTCACGCTGTGGGAGAAGATGGGCAAGCTCTCGGGCGGCAAGGGGAAGGGGGACTTCATGAGCACCCACCCGGCGCCGGAGAAGCGTCAGGCGGCACTGCAGGCGCTCGTGCCGCAGATGATGCCTTTCTACCAGAGCAAGGATCCGCGGCCGGTCTTCAAGCTGAAGCCGCAGCCCCTCGCCACGGCGAAGTAACCTGCGCGACCGGAGGCGGACGACCGTCCGTGCTTGCGGGCGTTCGCGAGTTGCGCGTAGCATCCTCGGCGCTGGACCTGATTCGTTGACGCGCGCGATGCGTAGCCGCGTCATTCAGGTGGCCGGCCGCCGGCAGTTCCCGGCGGATGCCCCTGGCGATCACGGTCTCCCTGGCAACCCATAACGAAACGGAGTGTCCCATGCAACGACATCAACGTTCCCTGCGCCGGTCCGCCCGGCTGCTTTCCGCGGCGACCCTGGCTGCGACGCTCGGCATTGCTTTCGGCACGGCCCAGGCGGCCGGTCCCCTCCAGAAGCTCGGCAAGCCCGAAGGCCGGCTCGACATCGTGGCCTGGCCCGGCTATATCGAGCGCGGCGAGACGGACAAGAATTTCGACTGGGTCACGGGCTTCGAGAAGAAGACCGGGTGCAAGGTCAACGTGAAGACGGCCGGCACCTCCGACGAGATGGTCGCCCTCATGAACGAAGGCGGTTTCGATCTGGTCACGGCCTCCGGGGATGCGAGCCTGCGCCTCATCGCCGGCAAGCGCGTCCAGGAAGTCAACGTCAACCTGATTCCCAGCTACAAGAACGTCGATCCGCGCCTGCAGAAGGCCCGCTGGCACTTCGTGGACGGCAAGCATTACGGCGTGCCCTATCAGTGGGGCTACAACGTCCTCGCTTACAACACCAAGGCCTTCAAGGAAGCGCCCAAGAGCTGGAAGGTCGTGTTCGAGGAAATGACGCTGGCCGACGGCAAGTCCAACAAGGGGCGTGTGCAGGCCTTCGACGGTCCGATCTACATTGCGGATGCCGCCCTCTACCTCAAGGCGACCAAGCCTGAACTGGGCATCAAGGACCCCTATGAACTGAACGAGGACCAGTACAAGGCCGCGCTGGAACTCCTGCGCGCCCAGCGCAAGCTCGTTGCACGCTACTGGCACGATGCGATGGTCCAGATCGACGACTTCAAGAACGAAGGCGTGGTGGCGTCGTCGTCCTGGGGCTTCCAGGTCAACCTGCTGAAGGGCGAGAAGCAGCCCATCGCGAGCGTCGTGCCCGTGGAAGGCGCGACGGGCTGGGCCGATACGACGATGCTGCATGTGAATGCCAAGAACCCCACCTGCGCCTACCTGTGGATGGAACACTCGGTCAATCCGAAGCTCCAGGGCGATCTGTCCGCCTGGTTCGGGTCGGTACCGGCGGTTCCGGCGGCCTGCAAGGGCAACGCGCTGCTCGGTGACGACGGCTGCAAGACCAACGGCTTCGACGAGTTCGACCGCATCTCCTTCTGGCGTACGCCGGTGGCCAAGTGCTCCGACCCGAAGGGCTGCGTTCCCTACTACCGCTGGGTCTCGGACTACATCGCCATCCTCGGTGGCCGATGACCGTGCGGGTGTCCTTCCAGGGCGCCGTGCCGCATGGGCGGTAACGGCGTCCCGGCGGTCGCGTTCGAGGCAGTCAGCCGTCTGTTCGGGGAAGTCCGCGCGGTAGATCGCGTTTCCTTCGAGATCGCGGACGGTGAGTTCTTCTCCATGCTGGGGCCTTCGGGCTCCGGCAAGACGACCTGTCTGCGCCTGATCGCCGGTTTCGAGCAACCCAGCAGCGGACGCGTCCTCGTGCATGGCGAGGACGTGTCCGGCGTGCCGCCCTACGCGCGCGATGTCAACACGGTGTTCCAGGACTACGCGCTGTTCCCTCACATGAGCGTGGGCGAGAACGTCGAGTACGGACTGATGATCCGCAAGGTGCCGCGCGCCGACCGGCAGCGGCAGGCGGAGGAGATGCTCGCGCTGGTGAAGCTCGATGGCCTCTACGGCCGCAAGCCGAGCCAGCTGTCGGGCGGTCAGCGGCAGCGTGTGGCGCTGGCCCGCGCCCTGGTGAACCATCCCCGTGTGCTGCTGCTCGATGAGCCCCTCGGTGCGCTGGACCTCAAGCTGCGCGAGAACATGCAGCACGAGCTGAAGAGCATCCAGAGACAGGTCGGCATCACCTTCGTCTACGTCACGCACGATCAGGGCGAGGCGCTTGCGATGAGCGACCGGCTCGCTGTCTTCAACCACGGCCGGATCGAGCAGATCGGCACGCCGGCCGAGGTCTACGACCATCCGGCAAGCGAGTTCGTCGCGGGCTTCGTCGGGCAGACCAATCTCGTCGATGGCTACCTCGGGCAGCGCCTCGGCGGTTTCCCCGGGCGCTATGCCGTGCGGCCGGAGCGCATCCGCATCACCACGCCGGACACCTTGCCCGAAGGCGGCGTCGCCATCCTCGATGGCGTGATCCGGGGCACGACATACCTCGGTGCGACGGTTCGCGTCGTGGTGGCGGTCGAGGGCGGTGAGATCACGGTGATCGAGCAGAATCTGCAGGGCGGCGACGGCAGCGCCTCGCGCGCTCCCGGCACCGAAGTCCGGCTCATGGTCGAGCGGCGCCACGTGCAGGCCCTCGCGGAGAGCGCATGACCGCGCTGGCGGCCGGTCGCGGCGGCTCGGCGCTGGCCGGCCTGTCCACTGCCCTGTTCCGCCGGCCCCGCCTCACGCTGCTGCTCCTGCTTGTCCCGCCCCTGCTGTGGCTGGGCGTGATCTATCTGGGGTCGCTGTTCGCGCTTCTTGCACAGAGCTTCTTCTCGATCGACGAATTCTCGGGCGTCATCATCCGGGAGTTCTCCCTGGCGACCTACCGGGAGTTTTTCGGCAACCCGGCGAACTGGGACATCGTGCTGCGCACCGTCGTGATGGCCACGGCGGTGACCCTCGGCTGCACGGCGATCGCCTTTCCGATCGCGTACTACATGGTCCGATACGCCGGCATGCGCATGAAAGGGCTGCTCTATCTCGGCGTGATGCTGCCGCTGTGGTCGAGCTACCTCGTGCGTGTGTATTCGTGGAAGCTCATTCTTGCGAAAGAAGGCATCGTCAGCTGGTTCGCGGCGCAGCTGCACCTGACCTGGCTGCTCGAGGCCGTACTGGAGCTTCCGGTGATCGGCGGCCCGTCGCTGTCGATTTCCTACCTCGGCACCTTCATCGTGTTCGTCTACATCTGGCTGCCGTTCATGATCCTGCCGATCATCGCGGCGCTGGAGCGCGTGCCGGCCTCCGTGATCGAGGCCTCGGGCGACCTCGGTGCGACGCCGGGACAGACCTTCCGCAAGGTGATCTTCCCGCTGGCCATGCCGGGCGTCGTGGCCGGCTCCATCTTCACGTTTTCGCTGACGCTCGGCGACTACATCATCCCCGGAATCATCGGGCAGTCGACACCGTTCATCGGGCAGGCCGTCTATTCGCATCAGGGTGTCGCGGGCAACATTCCGATGGCCGCGGCGTTCACCCTCGTGCCGATCGTCGTGATGGGCATCTATCTCAGCGTCGCGAAGCGGCTCGGAGCGTTCGATGCGCTGTGATCTCGTTGCGGCCTTGTCGGTCCGGAGGCGCCGGTGAGCGCGGGGACGCCGCCGGGTGCCCGCGCCGGCCTGCCTCTCAAGGTTGCCGCCACGGCGGGCATGCTGTTCCTGCACATCCCGCTGCTCATCATCATCCTGTACGCCTTCTCCACGGAGGAGAAGAGCTTCAAGTTCCCGATTCCGGGGTTCACGACCAAATGGTTCGGTGTGGCGTTCGGCCGCCCGGACATCCGCGAGGCGCTGTCGCTGTCGCTGCAGGTTGCGGCGGTCTCGACGGCGGTGGCGCTGGTCCTCGGCACCCTCGCCGCGGCGGCGGTGTGGCGCTCCCGGTTCTTCGGGCGTGAGGCCATCTCCCTGCTGGTGATCCTGCCCATTGCGCTGCCGGGCATCATCACGGGCATCGCGCTGCGGTCGGCGCTGAGCCTCATGGACATCCCGTTCAGCTTCTGGACCATCGTCATCGGCCACGCGACCTTCTGCATCGTGGTCGTGTACAACAACGTGCTGGCCCGATTCCGCCGCACGAGCCGCGCGCTGATCGAGGCCTCGATGGATCTCGGTGCGGATGGCTTCCAGACGCTGCGCTACGTGATCCTCCCGAACATCGCGACGGCGC